>CABTZM010000204.1 GCA_902489295.1 uncultured Collinsella sp. | reverse complement strand
TCCCACCACACGTCGAGGATGTCCTTATCGGCCTTGAGGTGATGGCCGCCGCACTTGGGGCAGACGCAGGCCTCGCCCAGGTAGCTCTCGGGAGCGTCGGTGAACCAGGCATCGGAGCCCTTCTCGTGGAAGAGCTTGATAACGGCGTCGAGCGTAGCGTCGTTCATGACCTTCTCACCGCAGTCGGCGCAGGTGTAGCTCGGGATAGGCACGCCCCAGTTTCGCTGACGGCTGATGCACCAGTCGGGGCGCTGCTCGACCATGGCACCGATGCGGTTGGCGGCGTGGGCCGGATACCACTTGACGTTCTCGCGAACCTCTTTGCCAGCCTGCTCGCGCAGGCCCGTCTTGTCCATCGAGACAAACCACTGGTCGGTAGCACGGAAGAGCACCGGGTGCTTGCAGCGCCAACAGTGCGGATAGCTGTGCGTGATCTTCTTCTCGAGGACCAAGGTGCCGCGCTCGCGCAGGAACTCGATGATGTGCGGGTTGGCCTCATCGGTATCCATACCGCTAAAGGGGCCACCGGTACCAAACTCCTCACCGGTGTAGAACTTGCCGTCGTCATCGACCGGCATGCAGATGTCGGTGATGCCCTCCTTGAGGCAGGCAAAGTAGTCGTCGACGCCATGGCCGGGCGAATTGTGGACGATACCGGTACCGTCATCGACACCGACGTAATCGGCCAGCAGCGCCACGCCCTCGACACCGTCAAAGATCGGCTGCTTGTAGTGGATGTGGTGGAAGGTCTCGGCGGGAACCACGTAGGGCTTGCCGTCGACCATAACCGGGGGGTACTCCCAGCCAAACTCCTCGCAGCACTTGGGAGCCAGGTCCTCGAGCATGACCTCGGCACGACCATCGTGCTCAACGGCAACGTAGGCGGCGCCGGGCTTGAGGGAAACGGCCTGGTCGGAGGGGATGGTCCACGGCGTGGTCGTCCAGATGATAAAGTCAACCGGGCCGTCGAAGTTCTCGAGGCCGGCGGGCTTGGAAGTCATCTCGAAGCGCACGAAAATGGACGGGCTCGTCTCGTCGGAGTACTCGATCTCGGCCTCGGCCAGCGCGGTGTGGCAGTGCTTGCACCAGTGAACCGGCTTGTGCCCGCGATAGATCATGCCCTTATCGAACATGGCCTTGAAGACCTCGATGTCGGCGGCGTCGTGCTGGTGATAGAGCGTCAGATACGGGTTGTCCCAGTCGCCAAGCACGCCCAGGCGACGGAAGCCGGCCTTCTGCAGCTCGATGTTCTCGACAGCGAACTTGTTGCAAAGCTCGCGGATCTTAGCCGTGGAGGTCTGGTTGAACTTCTCGGTGCCGAGCTTCTCCTCGACCTTATGCTCGATCGGCTGGCCATGGCAGTCCCAACCGGGGACATAGGGAACCTCATAGCCCTGCATCATCCAGTAACGGTTGATCATGTCCTTGGAGATCTTGTTCATGGCGTGGCCGATGTGGATCGGACCGTTGGCGTACGGAGGACCGTCGTGCAGCACGAACTTCTTGTGACCCTCGTTCTTCTTCAGAACCTGCTCGTAGACCTTGTTGTCCTGCCAGTCCTTGAGTCGCTTGGGCTCGGACTTGGAAAGACCGGCACGCATGGGAAAACCGGTCTTGGGCAGATTCATCGTCTGCTTGTACTCGTTTGCCACGGTACCCCTTTCATGTCGTGGGCGCGCACGCCCGTTGGGCACCAAAAAAGCGCCCGTCCCTACAAGCTGGGACGAAGCGCCACAAAACGGACTGTACGCCCGCAAAAGCTCTTCGTTTAACCACCCAGCTTAGATGCCCTCGCCCGCGTATTCGCGCGCTCGCATCCGTTACTCGGCTGGCCTGTATCGACGACCATCTCGGCGATATCTACTAAGACGAGCCTGTGCGACGCGTCCGTTGGGACCGCAGCTCCGGGGTGATTTTCATCGGTCGCATGCACGGGTTCTCAGCGCTCCCCGCTCTCTGTAGCATGCGGACGGCCGACTACTCGTCCCCATCAACGCTTATGCGGAGTATGCTAGCACGTTCCGCGCCGGCGAAAAACCCTCAACACTGGTTTTATACGTTCGAAATTTCTCGCGGCTATGGACCTTCTCTTGGAGCAAAATACCTGAAAGCACTTTATCGAACGAAAGAAGGTTGCTATGCGCACGATTGGAATGAGCGACTACACCGTTGGCGAGGATTGTTTTACCGAGTTGCCCGCCGCACTGGCAGAGTACGGAGCGACCAAGGTCGCCATCATCGGTGGCAAGCGAGCCCTGGCTGCAGCGCTACCAGGGCTCGAGGCGGCACTTGAAGGTACCGATGTCGAGGTCCTGGAGACGCGCGTCTACGGTACCAACAGTACGCGTGCCAATATCGCCAAGGTCGTAAACTCCCCCGCCTGTCAGGAAGCCGACGTGCTCATTGCTTGCGGCGGCGGCAAGGCGCTCGATACCGTCAAGACGGCGGCCATCGAGCTCAAGAAGATCGTCTTTACCGTGCCGACGATCTGCTCCAACTGCTCCGCCGCGACCGCCATTGCCGTTGTCTACAACGACGACGGCTCGCTCGAGGGCTATTCGTACCCCAACCGCCCCGCGCACATCTTCATCAACCCCAAGATCATCGCCGAGGCACCGGCAGAGTACTTCTGGGCCGGCGTGGGCGATGCCCTGTCTAAGCAGCCAGAGGTCGAGTACGCCACGAGCGCCGGTAATTTGGAGCACACCGCCGGTCTTGGCCTGGCACTCGCCCACACCTGCTCCGAGCCGCTGTTTACCTATGGCGTCCAGGGTCTTGAGGACGTGCGCCAGGACCTGTCGACCGAGGCCGTCAAGCAGATCGCGCTCGACATCGTGGTCAACACGGGCTATGTCTCGAACCTGACCAACCAGAACGATTACTACTACAACTCGAGCGTGGCGCACGCATTCTACAACGCCACATGCAGCATTCCGCGCGAGGGCACCTACCTGCACGGCGAAGTCGTGAGCCTGGGCGTGCTCGTGCTGTTCGCCTATACGGGCGATACCGAGAACCTTGAGCACTACGCGGCCTTTAACAAGCAGATGGGCCTGCCCGTAACGCTTGAGCAGGTCGGGCTTTCCGAGGCAGACATCCCGGCCCTGTGCGAGTTCGCACACGCCACCAACGAGTGGAAGCAGGGAAACCCCGAGCCCTTCACCGACGAAAAGTTCGCCGCCGCCATCAAGGCCGCCGACGCCTACGGCCACACCCTCCTCGCCTAACCTACCAAAAAGTGACAGGTTTATTTTGGCAGG
>CABTZM010000203.1 GCA_902489295.1 uncultured Collinsella sp. | reverse complement strand
GCGAGTTCCGCACGAGCCGGAGAGCACTTAATGTGCTCTCCATGCGAGCAGGACTGCCCGAGCAGGCGATGTTGCCCCATACGCCCGCCCAGGTCCGCCGGGATTACGACAGCTTGACGATCGGAGCAAAACCCTTCATCAGCTTTTTGGTCTGGCCGGTCTTTTCGAACTGGACCTCGATCATGTCTCCAGCGACCGAGATCACGGTACCCGTGCCAAAGGTCTTGTGGCTCACGGTATCGCCCGCGGCAAAGTCCTGCGATGCGCTGGCCCGATCGACCTTGCGCTCCACCGTCGGGGATACCTTGGATGACGGCTTTTTGGCTCGCGGCGCGCCCGAGCCAAAGGTCGAGGCAGCACGGCCGGCGTCGGGCGAAACCCCACGATGGCGCTCGGTACCATAAGTGCTGCCGCCAAAGAAGTCATCGAAGCTCGATCCGCTGCGCGATCCAGAGCCGCCGGTCGAGCGCGTATGCGAGCCAAACACCTTGCCGCCATACATGTCCGAGCCCATACCCGAGCCAAACGTGCCGTGACGGTCGCCGCGCTTCTCCCAGCCCGTGCCCTCAAAACCGGCAGAACCGATACCGCTAAACTCGATGTCCTCAAACGGAATCTCGTTGAGGAAGCGCGAGCGCGGGTTGGCAGAGGTCGAGCCGTAGGTGCGACGCGTGGCCGCATAGGTCAGGAACAGGCGCTTACGGGCGCGCGTGATGGCGACGTAGGCTAGGCGACGCTCCTCCTCGAGCTTGCCCGGATCATCGCTGCCGCCAAAGTCATGCACGTGCGGGAAGATACCCTCCTCCATGCCGGCCACGAACACCGCCGAGAACTCCAGGCCCTTGGCGGAGTGGATGGTCATCATAGTGATGGCATGCGTCTCGCCGGCCAGGGAATCCAAGTCGGAGCGCAGGGCCAGCCACTCCATGAGTGCAGGCAGCGCTTTGCAGGTGAGCGGGCCGTAGGTGCGCTCGATCTCGTCGGCATGCACGGCACCCGCCGGCAGCTCCGTCGGCGCGGCATACGCGTTGCCCGCGATGGCGGCGGCCAGGGCATCCTGCGGAGACAGTGCCGGAGCGGCCAAGCCATCGAGCGGATTAGAGCCCGCGGCATCGCGCGCGCCGACGAGCGCCTCAAACGAGGATGCCGGGGCAGATGGCCCCGGTTCGGGCGCGGGCGCGCTCACCACGATGGGCTCGGGCTCGGCGCCGGCAGGCACGTCGGCAACACCGGCTGCGCGCAGCTCTTCCAAGCTCTCGAGCGTACCCTCGATATCCTCGTGCGTCTCCTCAAATTCGGCAGCGACGCCCAGGAATTCCTGGATGTTCTCGGCGCGGCTCTCGGACTCCATGGTGCCCTCGGCACGGAAAGCCTGCAGTAGGCCCGTCTTATCGACAATCATCTCGACAACGTCCTTGAGCTCGCCGTCCATGCGGCGACCCTCGCGCACCAGCGACACAAAGCTCGACAGGCCATTGCGCACCTTGGCGCTAAACATACCGGTCTCGGCGCACGCGATCTCGCAAGCCTGGAAGAACGAGCAACGGTTGTCGCGCGCCAGCTGTTCAATCTTTTGAATCGAGGTGGAGCCGATGCCGCGGCGCGGCGTGTTGATGACGCGCTTGACGCTCATCTCGTCGGCCGGGTTCACGATCATCTTAAGGTAGGCCATGACGTCGCGGATCTCGGCACGGTCGAAGAATCGCGTGCCGCCCACAATCTTGTAGGGCACGCCCGCGCGCAGGAACATATCTTCGAGGATACGCGACTGAGCGTTGGTGCGGTAGAAGACGGCGATGTCGTCGTAGCTCGTGCCTTTGGCATGCAGCTTCTCGATCTCGCCGGCAATCCAGCGGCCCTCGTCGCGCTCGTCGCTCGCCTGGAAGGCCTGAATCTTCTCGCCATCGCCCTCGGCCGTAAACAGGCGCTTGTCCTTGCGCTGCGAGTTGTGGCGCACCACGGCATTGGCGGCGCTCAGGATGTGACCCGTGGAACGATAGTTCTGCTCCAGCTTAACGGTCTTGCAGTTTTTAAAGTCCTTCTCAAAATCCAGGATGTTGGTGATGTCGGCGCCGCGCCAGCTGTAAATGGACTGGTCATCGTCGCCCACGACCATGAGGTTTTGGTACTTGGCGGCCAGCAGGTTGGCGATCTCGTACTGGACGTGGTTGGTGTCCTGATACTCGTCGACGCTAATGTAGCGGAAACGCTCTTGGTACTTGTCGAGCACCTCGGGGCGGGTGCGCAGCAGCTCGAGCGTGCGCACGAGCAGGTCGTCGAAGTCCATCGCGTTAGCGGCGCGCAGGCGGCGTTCCAGCTCCAGGTAAACCTGCGCGGCCTTTTTGTCGTTGGGGCTGTCGGCGGATTTGAGCATGTCCTCGGGGCCGATCATGGCGTTTTTGGCCGAACTGATCTTGCTGCGGATCATATTGATGGGGAATTGCTTTTGCTCGATACCGAGCGCCTGCATAATATCGCGCACCATGCGCTTGGAATCGTCGTCATCGTAGATGGTGAACTGACCGGTGTAGCCCAGCAGGTCAGCGTCCTCGCGCAGCATGCGCACGCACATAGCATGAAAGGTGCACACCCACATGCCGCGGGTACCGCTGGGAATGAGCGCCGCCAGACGCTCACGCATCTCGGCCGCGGCCTTGTTGGTAAACGTGATGGCAAGGATCTGCCAGGGCTTAACGCCCAGGTCGCCGAGCATATGTGCGATACGGAAGGTCAAGACGCGGGTCTTACCCGAGCCGGCGCCGGCAAGGACCAGCAACGGACCCTCGGTGGTCAGGACCGCCTCGCGCTGGGCGGGATTAAGGCTGTCGATGTCGACGAGCGGCTTGGCGAGTTTAGGTGCCGGCGCGGGAGCGTCGTAAATGTCGAGCGGGACGAGCTCGGGCTCCGGCGCAGCGGGGGCGGTGTATGCATCGAGCGGCACGGATTCCGGCGTGGGCGGCACGGGCACCGCGGCGTTCTTTTCCCAGGGCAAGGGCTGGGTCATGGGCGACTCCTCATCTGACGGACGGCGCGCCTGCGGGCAGCGCCATAGTTTGAGCCGTACCAGTATACCGAGCCGCGCGGACACCGACGCAAATCACACCACGACTCCGTGCGCCGCCGTCAGGCCCGCCCCAGCGGATTTGGCGCAATGGGGTCAGGTTAGTCTGCACCATGTTGCTGCAAAGCAACCTGTCCCCATTGCACCAATCAGGGAGCCACCGATGTCATGGCAACGGCAGCGAGCGGCGGCCAGAACGAACAAATTGGCATGAAAAGAGGGCGGCATAGACCTT
>CABTZM010000202.1 GCA_902489295.1 uncultured Collinsella sp. | reverse complement strand
CGGAAGATACGGCCGATCTCGAACACGCGCTCAAAACCGCCGACGATGCAGCGCTTGAGGTGCAGCTCGGTAGCAATGCGCAGGTAGCACTCCTGATCGAGCGCGTTGAAGTGCGTGATGAACGGCTTGGCCGTGGCACCGCCCTGGATGGTCTGCAGGATGGGGGTCTCGACCTCCATGTAGCCGTCGGACTCCATAAAGCGACGGAAGGTGGAGAGAATCTGCGAACGCTTACGGAACGTCTCGCGAACGTCGTCGTTGGCGATCAGGTCGACATAGCGCTGGCGATAGCGGGTCTCCTTGTCGGAAAGACCGTGGAACTTCTCGGGCAGCGGACGAACGGCCTTGGAAAGCAGGGTCGCGCTCTTAGGGGCAACGGAAAGCTGGCCGCGCTGGGTGCGCACAACCACGCCGGTCACGCCCAGGATGTCGCCCAGGTCGAGGGACTTGAGCGTATTCCAGGCAGCCTCGTCCATGTCGTTGATGCGGCAGAACAGCTGAATCTCGGCAGTCGCATCGCGCACGACGATGAACATGATCTTGCCCTGACCGCGCTTGGCGACCACACGGCCGGCGATCTTCACGACGTCCTCGGTGTCCTCGCCATCGGCAAGCTCGGCGTACTTAGCCTCGATATCGGCAACGTAGTCCTCAAGCTCAGAGTGCTCGGGATAGGGATTCTGGCCCGCCTCGAACAGGGCGGCGCGCTTGGCCAGGCGGGTGGCGCGCTCGTCGTTGAGCGTCGATGCCTGATCTGCGGCGTTCTGGTTCTCTGCCATAAGTTAGCTCCTCAAACTAAAACGCTCCCCAGGATTCGGTCCCAGGGAGCGAAAACATACCTTTACGCGGGACCGTGGTCTAGCGTGCAATCTTGGCGATGGTGTAGACGCGAGTCTTGCCGGAAGGCGTAACGACCTCGACGGAGTCGCCCTCGCCGTGACCGATGATGGCGTGGCCGACCGGAGACTCGTTGGAAATCTTGTGCTCGAGCGAGTTGGTCTCGGTGGTACCGACAAGCGTGACTTCCATGACCTCACCGTTGGGATCAATCAGAGAAACGGTGGAACCGATGGAGACGGTCAGATCGCCCGTGGTGGCAGCAACCTGAGCGTTGGCGAGGATGGCCTGGATCTCGGCAATACGAGCGGCGTTCTGGGCCTGCTTGTCCTTAGCGGCATCGTACTCGGAGTTCTCCGAAAGGTCGCCGAACGCGCGGGCTTCCTTGATGTCCTCGACGATCTCCTTGGCGTAATCGCCCTCACGCCAAGCGAGCTCCTCGACGAGCTTCTGGCGGCCCTCAGCGGTCAGTACGATCTGGCTTGCGTCCATACGGATATCTCCCCAACTCTGATCAAACAATCAACTGTCAACAAAACGAAAAAGACCGGCTAGCCTGCGGGCAAGCCGGTCAGGTGCTCACCCCAAAGGGATGGGACTACTCTGCGTCCGCGTCGCTGTCCTCTGCCTGCTTCTTCTTGGCAGCAGCGAGCTTGGCCTCGAGCTCAGCGATCTCCTTGTCCTCCTCGGACTGCTCGACCACGACCTCCTCGGCCTGCTTGGTCTCGGCCTTATCGTCGCCCTCCATACCCTCACGGATATTCTTGACGGTAGAGCCGAGGGACTTGCCGAGCTTCGGCAGGTTCTTGGGCCCGAAGATAATCAGGACAACGACGAGAATAATGATGAGCTCAGGAGCCCTCAGTCCAAACATGTAGACCTCCACAATACAGCGAGACAAGCTCGAATGAGTATACCGCGGGTCTCGCGGTATCACAACAATAGCTAAAAAAAGGGACCGCAAGAAGCGGTCCCTCCTCATGCTCTGGTCGGGTTGACTGGATTTGAACCAGCGACCCCTGCGTCCCGAACGCAGTGCTCTACCAAACTGAGCCACAACCCGTTAGCTCGATTATAGTAACAAAGATTTTCGCCGCGTGCTAGATAAATTTTTATTTCTTTGGCGCTTCAATGCGAACCGTGTCGGAAACGAGCTCCGTTGCATAAGCCCACCAGCCGTTTTGTTGAGCCGTCGCCGCAAGATTGGCTGCCGTGGCGGCGCTATCGCAGAGAGCAAACGAGCAGGCACCCGAACCGCACACGTTTGTGGCAATGGTACCGTCCTGTGAACGAAGCCAGTCGAGCACCGTTTGAATCCGCGGCTCCATCTGCGCGGAAATGACACCCAGGTTGTTGTGGACGAGCGCGTAGGCCGCCTCTGCGTCTCCCGAGCGAAGGGCAGATGCGATCGCTCCGGGCTTGTCCGCAGGCGCTGGGGTCTCGTCAAAACGTCGATAGGCTTCAATTGTCGAAACGCTTGCCTCGCGCGGCTTGACCAACACGACGGGCGTTGCGGGAAGTGCGGGGTACTCGGTTGCCAGCACGTCTCCCCCACCCACGTAAAATGCAGGGCTGGCATGCAAAAAGAAGGGAACGTCGGCGCCAATGCCGCGCGCGATGTTGTCCAGCGCGGGATCGGCACGGTCGATACCCCACAGCTCTGACAAGGCGACAATGACCGCCGCGGCATCCGTCGAAGGACCGCCCAGGCCGGCACACAACGGGATGCACTTCTCGATCGTGATGCAGACGTTGGCTTCACGACCATAATGCTCGGCCATAGCGAGCGCAGCACGATACGCCGTATTCTTTTGCATGGGAAAATCTGATGCCGGAACCGTCTGGACGGTCAGCGCCTGCGCCGGCGCGACCGTCACGGTATCGGAAAGACCGACAGCTGCCATCAGGGAATCGACCCTGTGGTAGCCGCGGTCATCGCGCTCGGTATGAACCCCCAGGTAGAGGTTGATCTTTGCCGGCGTGGAAAGGGTCAGGGACCGATCGGTCACCGCTAGTGCTCCTCGAGCTGATTGCCGAGCGGGGTAAAGATATGCTCGCCGCTCTCGGGGTCGAACAGCTCGACCTGGCCGGTGAGGACATCGATATACTGGTAGGATTGACGCGACTTGCGGCCGCGACGCTCGTCAACCTCGACGATAAAGACGGCGGGGTGAACGCTCTTGATGGTGCCCATGCGCTCGACGACGCGGGTGCGGCCCATGTTGGCCTTCACCTTGACGCGATCGCCCACCATATCGGTCAGCTTCTCGTGGATGTCGTCGACGTGATTGACTTCCATCTCTTCCATGAACAGGGCCTCCAGAAGGTGCAATTCAAAAAGGGGATAATACCCCTAAGATAGACAAAACTCTAGTACTATAGCACCCTGCTGCCGCCATACGCAAGTAGCTAAAAAAGCCCCCTTGATTATCAACTTCATCCGAACACCTCCCACATTCATCCGTACATGT
>CABTZM010000201.1 GCA_902489295.1 uncultured Collinsella sp. | reverse complement strand
TGGAGCGGGGGATACCCTGCTAAAAGAGTTGTTGGGCGCCGGGCGGGGCCGCGCAAACCTCCTGCGGGACCGCGCCCACCCCCGCCTCAAAACGACCGCCCCAAAGAGCCATGGAACCGTCTCCTTTCTCCAAATACCAAAACAAGCGTCCAAAGCAATGTGCCCTGTCGCTAAAGCGATTTATCAACCGCTAGTTTTACACACTCCCTGCCGCGCGCGGGGCCATGTGGCTAATTTGCAAAGAAGTGACGCACCATGCACTTGGCGCCCAACGTCTCCCTCCGGATGTTGCCCTGCGAACCATCGATCCAGGCCTTCAGGCTCATAGGAACGTCCTCGACCTTTACAGCATCGAACTCGGGCGCGAGGGCAAGCAAAGCATGCGCGATAGCATTGAACATAATGGATACTCCTCATATATATAGGCACAGAGCCGCCAAATTGATAGAAGGAGCCCCGCCGGACAACCCCGGCGGGGCTCGGACTCAGCCGCAGACGCGGCATCATATATGCGGGCGGAACGTAGGGGCCACCGATGTTAAGAAGTGTCAGCAAGCATAACGAAAGGTAGGGACCCCGTGCGCCCGTTATGTATCACGCGGATGGGCCGCGCGGATACCAAGGGAAGGAGGCGCTAGGCCTGGGCAGCAGCAGAGCTGGGGCCCTGGACCTTTGCCCACGTCTTGAGCGACAGCGTATCGATCTCGATAAAGCCGGCGCTGGCCTTCTCGTCAAACGTGGTGTCGCGGTCGTAGGTAGCCAGGCCGTAGTCGTAGAGGCTGAAGGGACTCTTGCGGCCGACGACATGGCAGTTGCCCTTAAAGAACTTCAGACGGACAGTGCCGGTCACGAACTTCTGGGTATCGGCCATAAAGGCGTCGAGCGCGTTCATGAGCGGGCTGTACCACTGGCCGTTGTACACGGCGGTGGCCCAATCCTGCTCGAGCTTGATCTTGGTCTTGAGCAGGTCGCCCTCGACGCAGATGTCCTCGAGCGCCTTGTGGGCGGTGATGAGCGTCAGGGCGCCGGGAACCTCATAGCACTCGCGGCTCTTGAGGCCCACCAGACGATCCTCGACCAGGTCAAGACGGCCAAAGCCGTTGTCGCCCGAAATCTTGTTGAGGGCGATGACGATCTCGGAGAGCTTCATCTTCTTGCCGTCGACGGCGACAGGCTTGCCGGCCTCAAACTCGATCTCGGTATAGGTCGGGGTGTCAGGCGTGTCCTCGGGGTTCTTGGTCATAACCCAAGCGTCATCGAGCGGCTCATTCCAAGGGTCCTCCAGGTGACCGCACTCGATGGCGCGACCCCACAGGTTGTCGTCGATGGAGTAGGGGTTGTCGTTGGCACCCTCGGGAACCGGCACGTTGTGGGCGTGGGCATAGGCGACCTCGTCGGGACGGCACTTCAGGTCCCACTCGCGAACCGGGGCGATAACCTTGAGCTCGGGGTCGAGGGCCTTGACGGCGGCCTCAAAACGGACCTGATCGTTACCTTTGCCAGTGCAGCCGTGGGCGACGTAGGTCGCGCCAAACTCGTGGGCGACCTCAACAAGCTTCTTGGCAAGCAGAGGACGGGAAAGAGCGGAGAGCAGCGGATACTTGTTCTCGTACATGGAGTTTGCGGCGATGGCCTTGGTCAGGAACTCATCGGAGAACTCGTCGCGCAGGTCGAGCACCTGGCAATCGAGAACGCCCAGGTCGAGCGCCTTCTGCTTCTTGGCATCCAGTCCGGTCTCTTCCTGGCCCACGTTGCCGCAGACACAAACGACATCGAGATTCTTCTCGTCCTGGAGCCATTTGACACATACGGATGTATCAAGACCACCGGAATATGCGAGAACGACTTTTTCCTTGCTCATGGCTGTTTCCTTTCGCCCTTGGTAGCTAGTTAGAACATCGGTCAGTTGCAAGTCATTTCAAGGTCATATACCGTGCAATATCAGGTTAAATAGCAAAAATCAGCACATACATGCCCTAGAAACATGCAGCAATGTCGTGCTAAAACCCAACGACCTCAAAATGACTCTGTTGAGGCAATTCGCCCCATGCGGACAGAGACGATTGTTATCGTCGTCGGGAAATTGCGCGCTGGCGTCGGATGGCATTGTCTGCAGTGGTGATGATCTTTACGAACTGCATCTGCCTCTCCTTTCCCCTATCGCCGGGCGCAATTCTAATATCGTAAACGGTACCTTTTCCTCGGTAAGCGGTTGTTTTTCCGTCTCCGTTTTCGATGGTCGCTATATTACGCTAAAGTGCCCGCAGCACAAGCGACAAATTCAAATTTCTGAAAAGTTTTTTCATTACTTTGTGAAGCGTGGTGCAAATACGCACCATTCCTGCGAAAATACGCTCGACTACTAGTTGATGGTTATAACGTCTGAAACAATCTCGAAACGAAAGGCGCATTTTTATGCAAACTTACGAATCGGACGCCAACATCGGCAACATTAAGATTCTCGCCGTCGATATGGACAAGACGCTGCTGACCGACGAGCGTGTGCTGCCCCAGGGTCTTGATGAGCGCCTGGACAAGCTCGCCGACGCCGGCATCGTATTCTGCCCCGCCAGCGGACGTCCCGCCCCCAAGCTCGAGGAGATGTTCGAGGGCATCAAGAACCGCCTCGCCTTTTGTCCCGACAACGGAGCTTGCGTGATCTATCGCGGCAGCTATATCTATAAAAGCAATATTGACGTGGAGCTGTATCAGCAGGTCTTGAACCGTGCCTCGGAGGATCCTCGCGCTGTCCCCGTCCTGTGCTGCTTCGACGAGTTCTACGTGCTTGCCCGCGACCATCAATACCACGACGAGATCAGCGTCTACTACAACACAATCAACTACGTAGACAGCTTTGAGGGCATTGATTTCGAGTCCAACAAGATTTCGGTCTTCTTCCCCGGCTACGACGCCGAGCCCGCTTTCCGCGAGACCTATAGCCCCGAGTTCTCGGACAAACTCTACGTCACCAACGCTGGGCGCGAGTGGATCGACTTTATGAACCTGGGCGTCGACAAGGGCGCCGGCGTCGCTCACCTGTGCGAGCACCTGGGCATCGATATTGCCGATGCTGCCGCCGTGGGCGATACCTACAACGACATCCCCATGCTGGAGCGCGTCGGGCATAGCTTTATCGTGGACAATGCCGAGGAGCACATGAACGCGCACGCCAAGTGGCGCATTCCGAGCAACAACGACGGGGGCGTACTGACGCTCATCGACGCTATCTTGGCGGCCCGGTAGCCGTCCCATCTTTTTTCAAGCAGAAGACGGCATACGAGATATCTTGCGTGACTGGAGTTCAGACGTGTGCTCTTCCGATCT
>CABTZM010000200.1 GCA_902489295.1 uncultured Collinsella sp. | reverse complement strand
TGTCCCCCTGTTTTTTGAGATATAGATGTTGCGGTGGGGGGGCCCGCGGGGGGGGGGGGGGCCCCCCCCTTTGGTAAGACCGGCGGAACTAGTTACTCCTCGTCGTTGTCCTTGGCCTCTTCGGCGTCGTCGGTGTCCACGAGCTGGTTGAGTAGCTCGTCGAGGGAAGCCATGTCCTCGTTGATGGCACCGTTGGCGGGAGCCTTCTTGTCGTCGATCGGAGCACCCAGGAGCTCCTCGTCGGCGTCGGCGTGATGCGTCGGCGCGGCAGAGGTGCCCAGCAGGATGTCGTCCGGACCGTCGGGGCTAAAGACCATCTGCAGCAGCTGCGAGAGGTCTTCCTCGTCGGCAACGTCGTCGTTGTTCTCGAGGATGTAGAGCAGGTCGTGGGCCTCAAGGCCGTCACGGAGCTCCTCGATCGCCTTGGCACCGATACCATCGATGCGCAGCAGATCCTCCTCGGACTTGCCGACCAGGTCGCCGACCGTCTCGATGCCGACCTCGCTGAACTTGTTGGTCCAGCGCTGCGACACGCCCAGGTCGTCGAACAGGTACAGGCGAGCCTTCTCGGCGGAGATGGTGTGGCCGTTGCGGGTGAACGAACCGTCAGCACCACCAAACTCGTCGTAGCCGGCCCAGTCGAGCTGCTGCGGGAGCTGCTCGTCCAGGTCCTTGAGCTCCACCGGAGCCCACTCGGGCAGCGACTTGGCGTTGGGCGAAGCCGGACCGTCAATGTCAACATAGCCGTCGGCCGTACGATACGTCAGCTTGGCGTTGGCGTACGGCTTGAGGCCGGTACCGGCCGGGATCTTCTTACCGACGATGACGTTGGACTTAAGGTCGAGCAGGTGGTCGACCTTGCCCTCGATGGCAGCCTCGGTAAGGACGCCGGCGGTACGGATGAACGAAGCGCTCGACAGCCAGGAGTCGATGTTGGACGCGACCTTGAGCGTACCCAGGATGACGGGCTCGGCCACGGGAGCCTGACCGCCCAGACGGGCAACGCGCTCGACCTCGTCGGCGAACTCGTAGCGGTCGACGTACTGACCAAGCAGGTACTTGGAGTCGCCGGGGTTGGTGATCTGAACGCGACGCAGCATCTGACGTGCGAGCACCTCGATGTGCTTGTCGTTCAGGTCGACGCCCTGGCTGGTGTAGACGTCCTTGACGCTCTCGACGAAGGTGTGCATCGTCGACTCGATGTCGGTCAGCTTGCGCAGGTTGCGGAAGTTGACGAAGCCCTTGGTGATCTGGTCGCCGGCGCGAACCTCGCAGCCGTCCTCGATCTCGGGCATAAAGCGCACCGAAGCGGGGACGCGACGCTCGTCGAGGACACGGGTGTGATCCTCGGAGTCGGTGAGCGTCAGCACGTACTCGGACTTCTCGGGCTTAATCGAGAGGTGACCGGAGTACGGAGCCAGCTCGGCCTCGCGACCCAGAATCTTCTCGTTGACGTTGCCGACGATATCGAACATACGACTGACCGTAGGCAGACCCTGCGTAATATCGTCGACGCCAGCGACGCCGCCGGAGTGAATGGTACGCATCGTAAGCTGCGTACCGGGCTCGCCGATGGACTGGGCGGCAATAATGCCGACCGCGGTACCGATGGCGACCGGACGACGGGTGGAAAGATCCCAGCCGTAGCACTTCTGGCACACGCCGTACTTGGAGCGGCAGGTGAGCAGCGCGCGAAGCTTGACCTTCTTGAGGCCCGCATCGACCATCTTCTGGATGTCGGCGACCTTCTCGATGTAGCCGTCCTGCTCAAAGAGCACGGTGCCATCGGAAGCCACGACGTCCTCGATGAAGCAACGGCCGACGAGGTCGGTGTTGAGGTCGGTGGTACCGGGGATGATGAGGTTGTAGGTAACGCCCTCGTGCGTACCGCAGTCCTCCTCGCGGACGATGACGTCCTGGGCCACGTCGACCAGACGACGGGTCAGGTAACCAGAGTCTGAGGTGTGGGATGCGGTATCGACCAGGCCCTTACGGGCGCCGTAGGTCGAAATGAAGTACTCGAGCGGCAGCAGGCCCTCGCGGAAGTTCGCCTTAATGGGAAGGTCGATCGTCTCGCCGGACATGTCTGCCATCAGGCCACGCATGCCGCCGAGCTGACGCAGCTGGGTCTTAGAACCACGGGCGCCGGAGTCGGCCATCATGTAGAGCGGGTTCTCCTCGTCGAACAAGTCGAGCATGAGCGCTGCGACCTTGTCGGTACAAGCGGTCCACTCGTTAACGACTTCGATGTGGCGCTCCGTCTCGTTGATGAAGCCCTCCTCGAAGTACTCGTTGATCTGGTCGACGTTGGCCTGGGCGCGATCGAGCAGCTCCTGCTTCTCGGCAGGGATGAGAGCGTCCCACACCGAGATGGTGAGGCCGGCGCGGGTAGCGTAGTGGAAGCCGGAGTACTTGATGGCGTCGAGGATCGGGCCGACCTTGGCCTCGGGATAGCGATCGCAGCAGTCCGCAACCAGCTTGGCCACGTCGCCCTTGACCATCTTGTAGTTCATGAACTCGTAGTCTTCGGGCAGGCACTGGCGGTTGAAGATGATGCGGCCAATGGAGGTCTCGAAGCGCGCGGTCTTGTTGCCGGTGACGTCGTAGTCGACAAACTCGTTCTTGCCGTTCTTGACGCGGAAGATACGGGTGCCGTCCTCGTTGATGACATTGGCGTCGGCAGCGGACACACGGACCTGAATCTTGGCCTGCATGTCGACCTCGGAGCGGCAGTCATAGGCGTGCAGCGCATCGTCGAAGCTTGCGAACACGTGGTTCTCGCCCGGCAGACCGTCGCGGACCTGGGTCAGGTAGTACACACCGATGATCATGTCCTGCGAAGGGATGTTGACCGGCTTGCCGGATGCCGGCGAGCGCAGGTTGTTCGCAGAGAGCATGAGCACGCGAGCCTCGGCCTGAGCCTGGCTGGACAGCGGCACGTGGACAGACATCTGGTCGCCGTCGAAGTCGGCGTTGAAGGGCGAGCAGACCAGCGGGTGCAGGTGGATAGCCTTGCCCTCGACCAGCACCGGCTCAAAGGCCTGGATGGAAAGACGGTGCAGGGTCGGTGCGCGGTTGAGCAGCACGACGCGGCCGTCGATGACCTCTTCGAGGATGTCCCACACAAAGGTGGCACCGCGGTCGATAGCGCGCTTGGCGCCCTTGATGTTCTCGACCTTGCCAAGCTCGACCAGGCGCTTCATGACGAAGGGCTTGAAGAGCTCCAGCGCCATGGTCTTGGGCAGACCGCACTGGTGCAGCAGCAGCTTGGGGTCGGTAACGATTACCGAACGGCCGGAGTAGTCGACACGCTTACCCAGCAGGTTCTGACGGAAACGACCCTGCTTGCCCTTGAGGGCCTCGGC
>CABTZM010000199.1 GCA_902489295.1 uncultured Collinsella sp. | reverse complement strand
TGCATCATCTTCATGGTGTAGGGCGCTTGGGGGTTCAGGGCAAAGTCGAACAGGAAGTTGCCGGCAAACCCGAGCAGCGCGACAACAAGCGCCAGCGCAACGA
The DNA here is from genome assembly GCA_902489295.1 of uncultured Collinsella sp. Lineage (GTDB taxonomy): Bacteria > Actinomycetota > Coriobacteriia > Coriobacteriales > Coriobacteriaceae > Collinsella. Next base: position 3,270 of record CABTZM010000199.1, on the reverse strand, counting down.
CGCCGGCTATCTTCAGCTTTCGATAAGAACGTGCGTTTTGAGACATAAAGAAGCTTTCCTATAAGATGTTAATACATCAACATTTAATGCAAGCGCATTATGGATGTTCGCCGTTGATGCGTCAACAAGCAAAGAATGGGTAAACAAAGGGTCACGTAAGGTGCAAATTTCGCACGTACCCAGACGCTTTGATATAGTGTTGAGAACTATTTACGTTGGAGGATGTAACCGGCATGTCCGATTCGAGCGACAGTTCCAAGCCGCGACCTAAGGCCGCGGCCGTTCCGCACTACACGGTGGGCGAGGAGATCATGAACTCCGTCACCCATGGTGTCGGCTGCCTGCTGGGTATCGCGGCGCTCGTGCTCTTGATCGTATTCGCCGCTCTGCGCGGTGGCGGTCCGACCCACATGGCCGCAGCGATTGTCTACGGCGTCAGCATCATCCTCGAATACCTGGCCTCCACGCTGTATCACGCGATTCAGCCCGAGCGCGCCAAGCGTGTGTTCCGCATCATCGACCACAGCTGCATCTACCTGCTCATTGCGGGCAGCTATACGCCGTTTTGCCTCATCACGCTGGCAAACGACGGCGGCCCCGCGCTGTTCTTTGCCGTATGGGCCATCGCCATCATTGGCATTGCCCTCGAGTGCTTTTTGCGCGAGCGCCAGCCGCACTGGGTAAGCGGCCTGGTCTATCTGCTGATGGGCTGGCTCGTCGTCTTTAAGCTGCCCACACTGGTGGCACTGCTCAACCCCGTCGCGCTTGCCCTGCTCGCCGTCGGTGGCGTGTGCTACACCGTGGGCGTGCCGTTCTACATCGCCAAAAACGTGCGCTACCTGCACAGCGTGTTTCACCTGTGGGTGCTCGCCGGCAGCATCTTCCAGTTCATGGCGGTGATCCTCTTCGTAATCTAGCGACCACGCTTGCGCGCCCACGGCCCCGCCCGCGCGGGCGACCGGCGCAATTGCCCTATCCAACGTCTACGCCTACTGCCAACATCCCGAATCTTGGAGGTTCGAGAAACTCCCGATGGACATAACCATCTCTCTCATCACCACCCTCGTTTTGACCCTCATCAACGGCTACTTCTCTATGTCCGAGATGGCGCTCACCACGGCCAAGCGCGCCGTGCTGGAGCACGAGGCCGAGGAGGGCGACAAGCGCGCCGAGCGCGCCATTAAGCTCGCCGCCGACTCCGACCAGCTGCTGGCCACCATCCAGGTCGCCATCACGCTCGTGGGCTTCGCCTCGTCCGCCGTCGCCTCGACGAGCCTGTCTGACCCGCTCGCCACGTGGCTCATGAGCTTTGGCATCGCGCCGCTCTCCGCCATCGCGCGCGGTCTGGCGCCGGTCATCATTACCGTCGCCGTTGCCTTCGTGTCCATCGTGATCGGCGAGCTCGTGCCCAAGCGTATCGGCCTTGCTAACGCCGAGGGCGTGTCCAAGCAGGTCGTGGGGCCGCTTTCCGTGTTCCAGAAGATCGCCCGCCCGCTCGTGTGGCTGACCGGCGCTTGCTCCGACGGTCTGGCCCGCATCCTGCGCATCAAGAGCGCCGACGACCGCCAGAACGTCTCGGAAGAAGAGATCAAGTACATGGTCTCGGAGCAGGACGACCTGCTCGACGAGGAAAAGCGCATGATCCACGAGATCTTCGACCTGGGCGATACCGTGGCCCGCGAGGTCATGGTGCCGCGCGTGGACACCACCATGTGCGAGGACGACGAGACGGTCGCCGACGTGCTGTCCACCATGCGCCAGACCGGCTTTAGCCGCATCCCCGTCTACCACGAGGACCCCGACAACGTGGCGGGCATCGCGCATATCAAGGACCTGATCCAGCCCGCGCTCGACGGCAAGGGTGACCAGCCCATCGCCGACTTTTTGCGCGACGCCACCTTTGTGCCCGATACCAAGGACATCCTGCCGCTGCTTTCCGAGATGCAGACCTCGCACGATCAGATCGTGGTGGTCGTGGACGAGTACGGCGGCACGGCCGGCATCATCACCATCGAGGACATCGTCGAGGAGATCGTGGGCGAGATCGAGGACGAGTTCGACCCCGATAACAAGTACCTCACGCGCCTCTCGCGCCGCGAGTGGCTCGTCGATGGGCGTTTTTCGTGCGATGATGCGATTGAGCTTGGATGGCCGCTCGAGGAAAGCGATGATTATGAGACCATCGCCGGCTGGATTTTGGAGCTTTGCGACTCGGTGCCCGACATCGGAGAGGTGTTTGAGGTTGCGGGGTACAAGTTTAAGGTGCAGTCGATGCGTGGCCAGCGTATCTCGCTCATTCGCGTGATCGCTCCGGCCGAAACCGATAAGAAGGATTCCGAGTCCTCGGCGGAGAAGCCGGCGGCGTCGGGTGCGGGTCTTGCGGACCCGCACGATGGCGACGAGTAGGACAAGGACGAGTAGGGGAGAGTTATGGCAGGCCTGTTCAACATCCTTAAGGTCACCGTCAGCGAGGACAAGATTTGCGCGCACGTGCTGGTGAACCCCGGCATGCCGCTCATGACCTCGGAGGATATCGAGGCCACGGCGCGCGTGTACTATCTGGTGCCCGCGATTGCCAAGCATCTGTGCCTGGGCGATTCCGGCCGCGAGTTCCAGGACTGCATGGGCCAGACCGAGCTTTGCCACCTGCTGGAGCACGTGACGGTCGAGCTCATGAACGAGACCGGTCTTGCCGGCAGCATCTCGTGCGGCCGCACGCGCGTGAGCGAGCACGACGAGCGCGTCTTTGAGGTTGAACTCTCGTGTCCCGACGACGCGTTGGCCATTGGCGCGCTGTCGTCGGCGACCTTTATGATGGATTGGGCCTACCTGCATGCCGACCAGCCCGCCCCCGATGTGGACGGTACGGTTGCGGGCCTGCGCAACCTGGTGTTGGGTATGCGTGCCGAGGCCGAGGGCAAGGATCCGCACGAGGCCGTCGCCGCCGCGAATGGCGAGGACGTGGTCGAGGATGCGGCCGAGGGCGATGCTCCTGCCGACGACGACGTCGATTCCGTTGCCGATGCGGCCGCCGAGCCGGCAGCTGAGCCCCGGGGCGTCCCCAACTTTGAAGACGAGCCCCAGGTGGCGATTGATACCGAGGGCGCGGTCGCCGAGAACCACGAGGCCTCCGCGGCCGTCTTTGGCGGCGCGGCAACGACTCCGGCTGGCTCGGCACATGAGGCCGGCCTGCCGCTCGTGGAAGGCGCCCGGGGGGGTCCCGTCGCCCCCGCTGGCCTTCCCCCCCATTCGCAGTGTAGGGTTTGCCTC
>CABTZM010000198.1 GCA_902489295.1 uncultured Collinsella sp. | reverse complement strand
ATCACGTACATCTTCTCGTAGCGATAGCTCACGTCCACGATGCCGGCGTTATAGAGCTCGCTCTCGGGCTCGAGCAGCGTGCAAAGCACCGCATACTCGCAGCCTTTCTGGCGACGATCGTGATCGAGCTTCTTAAAGAAGTCCTCGTTCTTATGCTTAGTCGCCGTCTCATCGTTCTCGTTTTTCATCTCGAACATAATCGAGATGATCTCGTTGCCGCTCGCGTCGCACTCACGGAAGATGAAGTCACCCTTGGTGCCCTCGGATGCATCGTTGTCTTTCTCAAAATACGCGTTGGGAAACGCCGTCATGCGCAGGCGGTTGAACTCGGTCTCGCAGTGCTGCTCGAGCGACTCGCCCACCATCTTGGTGGACAGGCGCACCTTCATGTCCTTCAGGCGCTCAATCTCTTCGTCCTTGTAGCGAATGAGCTCGTCACTCGCGCGCTTGGCCTGCGCAAGCTCGAGCTCGTGGGCTGCCTTGGCCTGCTCCTCTCGAGAATCGCGCACTGCCAGCTCGCTCGTAAGCTTCGCACGCGCCTCGTCGCGCTCACGCTCCGCCGCGGCAACCGCCTCCGACAGGTTCATTTTTGCCGTCAGTTCCTGTTCGCGCAGCTGGGCGCGCAGGCCCTCCGCCTCTTGCTCAGACTGAGACTTCGCAGCAGAGAACTGCTCCTTCACTTTCGCCTGATAGTCGGCAAGCGTACGCTCGGCTTCGCTGCGAGCGGCATCAAGCTCACGCTGGGACTCGGCGGCAGCGGCAGCAAGCGCCATCTCTTGGGCCTTGTCCGCAGCGGAGAGCTTCGCCTGCAGCTCGGCAATCTGAGCATCGCGCGCGGACAGGTCGTTTTGAGCGGCATTGCGCACCGCGGCCTCGGCAAGCCTGGCTTCGTCGTCCTTGCGTCCCAGCTGTGCACGCAAGCTGTCAATCTCGCGCTGGAGCTCGGCGTTCTCCTTTTGGGCATCGGCACGAGCCTCAACAGCTGCACGCTGACTTGCGCTCTCACGCTCTGCGGCAGCACCCTCGAGCTTGGCACGCAGCTCGGCAAGCTCGGCGTCGCGCCTGGCAACCTCTTTCGCCATCTCCTGTGCCGCGGCGTTTCTCTGCTCAACGAGTCGAGCGTCACGCTCCGACTCCGCTTCCTGCAAGGCAGCAGCCGAGCGCGAGCGCTCAAGCTCCAGAGCCTGCTCGCCCTCGCGCTGGACGGCCTTCACACGCTCATCCAGGTCGCGCGAGAACTCGGCATCGCGCACCTGTTTGACGATGTCCGCATAGCCGGACGCATCGACCTTAAAGACTTCGCCGCAATGCGGGCACTTGATCTCGTTCATAGCAGCTCCTCGATGGACGCAAATTTCAACCGCCTACACTCTACCGCGCCGCACGGACAAAAAAGGCGCCGCCGCCAGAATGGCTACGGCGCCAAAACCACCACAAAGGCACCTGTCCCCATTGTGGTTGTTTGGGTGCTCTACAGGTCGCGGTAGTCGATGAGGCGAAGATCGTCCTGAGCCTCGAGCCACGCCCGCAGCTCGGGATCGATCAGTGCATCGACCTCCTTGGTACGATCGGTCGTAAGCGAGCTGCTCTCGAGAATAAAGCGATCGAGATAACCCGGATGGCACACGAAGACGACTGTCTCGCCATCGGCCATCTCGCGAACCGTCTGCATAATCGAGTCCTTAGGCTCGTAGCCCGGCTCCATCGAATGCATCACCATGCGCAGATCGGTATCTCCGCAGTGCACCACGGCCGTGGGATCAAAGCTCGCCTTTTGCTCCTTAAGGCCCAGCTCCTGTGCCACCGCCGAGATCGCTCGATTGAGATTTTTGCTCATAACGGCGTGGGCCTCAAAGTAATCGGGCTCGCGACCCACGATATCGACAAAGCGGTCATGCTGCGCACGAACCTCAATGCAGGCCTCGTCGAAGTCAATCAGTTCCTCGCCACGCTTAAAGTGCTCGCGGAAAGTACGGCTGCTATGGAACTCGCCGTTTTCATCGAGCAGACTCGAGATGAGCGCCGGGTCGGCACACGGCTTGCCCAGGCACACGTTGGTATGCTGACCCACCGCAATGTCGGCCTCCGCCACGAGTGACCAGCCACGCTCGGCCTCGGGCATATTGGGCATCAGGCCCACCGAACGCACCAGGCCCTCGTTAACACTACGGGCAATCCCCAGGTCAACGGCGTACGAATAACCGATATCATCAGCACGAATGAGCAGTTGTTTCATAACGACTCCAATCTATGGAAAAGGGCACTTGGAGTGCAACCAAGTGCCCTAGGTAATTATCCCACCTAAACAGATGTCTTAAGCCTTAGCGGCAGCAGCATCCTCCTCGAGCTGCTCCTTGGTAAAGCCAAAGAGGTAGGCGATGGCGGCAGCGGCAACAAACGCAGCGCCCGATGCAACGCATCCCCAGACGAGATTAGCGGTTCCGCCGGCGACAAATCCGGTGACGCCCAGAATATTGGTCGCGCCCAGAACATATGTCGTCACATTGGTGAGAGCCGCGATCAGACCGCCGATAGCACCGCCGGCAACCATGGCGCCCAGGCAGCGGGTGTACTTAAAGCCGCAGCCGTACAGCGCGGGCTCCGTCACGCCACCGACGATACCGGAGAGGGAAAAGCCGAGCATAGCGCCCTTCTCGTCGGTCTCCTTAAGGCGCAGGAAGGCACCAAAGGCCATGCCCCACGTGGCGAACTGAGCAATACCGCCTGCAACCATAACGCAGGAGTCAGAGCCCAGCGTAAGCAGCTGAACAATACCAAGGGTAATCAAAACCTGGTGCATACCGGTCATGACCAGGAACTCCCAAAGCGCGGCGATAGCCACCAGGGAAACGATGGTTAGGATACCGCCGGTGTTGCCGAGACCGAACATGAAGTTGCCGACTACGCTGCCCAGGATGGAGCCGATCGGAGCCAGAGCGCACAGCGAAACGGGAACCATGACGGCCAAGGTGCACACAGGCACAAACACCGTGGAGAGCATGTCGGGAATGACCTTCTTCATGAACTTCTCGACGACCATGAGCACTGGCATGGACAGGACCATGGGGAGCACGGTGGCGGAATAGTTGTTCAGCTGAGCCGGAAGCACGCCGTAGACCAGAGTGGTCGTTGCACCCGAATCTGCTGCAGCGTTAACGAGCGTCATAAACTCGGGGGCAATGAGTACACCGCCGAGCATCATGCCGAGCGGCTGGCTGCAGCCGAGCTGCTTGCCAGCGGCCCAACCCAGGTAAATGGGCAGGAAATAGTAACCTGCGTTGTAAATCCAGTTATAGAAGAAGTTGTAGATATCGGAGTCGGCAGCCCAAATACCGAGCATGCCGTCGCCGCAAAGCACGGCGATGGTGCGGAACATGGCGGCACCCATGATGATCGGAATCGTCATGACCATCGTCTT
>CABTZM010000197.1 GCA_902489295.1 uncultured Collinsella sp. | reverse complement strand
TGGCAAGCGCAAAGCCCACGGCGGCCACAGCCATGAGTACGTAGAACACCGAGCGAAAGCCGAATAGGAATACGTCCGGACGACCTGTAACAAAACTGGTCACGGCCTCGCCCATTGCCACGCTCATCTGCCCATACAGGATATGCGACGCCGCCGTAATGCCGAGCGCCATGCCGGCGTAGCGTGCCAAACTACCCAGGCTGCCCGCAAAGCCGAGCGCTTCGCGCGGAGCCGAGCCCATATACAGCGAGTTGTTGGGGCTCTGGAAAATCGACGTACCGCACGACATAAACGCGGCACAGCACACAATCACAGGGATGGAAGAGTGCTCGTCGAGCGTACTTACCGCAAAGAGCCCGCACACGTACACGCCCAGGCCGACCGCCGTGGGACCCTCGCAGCCAACACGGTCCGAAACCGCACCCGAAAGCGGGCCGATAAAGGCATTCACCATCGGCAGCGCCAAAAACAGCAATCCGGAAATGTCGGAACCAAAGCCGTGGGCGTCCTGAAAATAGAACGGCAGGATAAACTCGGATGCGCCAATACCAACGAACACGATGAGCATGCAGGCAAGGTTGATGGTGAAGGCCGAATTTGCAAAGCAGCGACGCGCGGCCTCCGCCAGCGACATGGGGCGCTCGCCGGCCTCCGGCTTTACATGCGGCAGCGTGTAGAGCCCCACGATAAACGAGATGACGCCAATGGGCAGGTTGATGAGGAAGATGCTCTCCCAAGGAAAGCTTGCCACCAGCATGCCGCCGAGCACGGGGCCACACATCATGCCGAGGGCCACAAAGGTCGCGAGAATACCCATAGCACGGCCTCGTTCGCGCGCCGGAAACGACTCGGTGATGATACCCATGTTGTTAGCCATGGCCGCCGCGCAACCGACGCCCTGAACAATGCGTGCCAGGATAAGAACCTCGAGCGAGGCCGAAAGGCCGCACAGCAGCGAACCGACCGAAAAGACGATGACACCCAGCTGGAACACATTCACCTTGCCGCGCACGTCACCCAGACGGCCAAACGGCAACATAGCCACGCATGTCGCAAGCAGGTACACCGAGCTCACCAGCTGAATGCGATCGAGGCCCACGCCCAGCTCCTTTTGCATCACGGGCAGCGCCACGGTCACGACGGTCGAATCCAAACACACCATAAACGTCATGATGAGCACGGTAAATAGAATCGCCCATTTGTTCTTGCCATGGGTGTCGCCCTCTAGGGCAATATGCTCGCGGCGCAGCTGCTCTGCAGTTTTCTCCATATCCATCCTTTCAAGTGGCGCAACGCAAAAACGGGGCCCCAATCGCCTGTAAACAGTCGCAATTGGGGTCCCGCCTACGGAATCGGAACGAAAGGCCACCGAAGCTTTCTGCCAGCATCGGCGCCTTGTGCGAACGCTAGCCTAGCACTGCTCGAGCGCCTGCTCAAGGTCGGCAATCAGATCGGCCGTGTCCTCGAGGCCGCACGACAGGCGCACCATGTCGGCGGAGATACCGCAGGCGATGAGCTCCTCATCGTTCATCTGGCGATGCGTGGCATTGGCGGGATGCAGGCAGCAAGTACGGGCGTCGGCCACGTGCGTGGCGATCTGGGCGAGCTTGAGGCTCTTCATAAAGGTCTCGGCCGCCGCGCGACCACCATTAAAGCCAAAGCTCACAACGCCGCAGGTACCGTTTGGCATGTACTTCTGAGCGAGGTCATAGTACTTGTCGCCCTCCAGGCCCGGATAGCTCACGAAGCGCACCTTGGGATGGCTCTGCAGGAACTTGGCAACGGCCAGGCCGTTCTCGCAATGACGCGGCATGCGCACATGCAGGCTCTCGAGCGAGCTGTTCAAGAAGAACGCCGCCTGCGGGTTCTGCATGGGGCCAAGATCGCGCATGAGCTGCGCGGTGGCCTTGGTAATGAAGGCGCCCTCGCGACCGAACTTCTCGGCATAGGTCACGCCATGGTAGCTCTCGTCAGGCGTGGTGAGACCCGGGAACTTGTCCGCATGGGCCATCCAGTCAAACTGGCCGTGGTCGACGATCACGCCGCCCAGGTAGGCAGCATGTCCATCCATGTACTTGGTGGTGGAGTGCGTAACGATGTCGGCGCCCCACTCAAAGGGACGGCACATCACGGGCGTCGGGAAGGTGTTGTCGACCATCAGCGGCACGCCGTGGTCATGTGCGGCCTTGGCAAAGCGCTCAATATCGAGCACGGCAAGGGCGGGATTTGCGATCGTCTCGCCAAAGACGAGCTTTGTGTTGGGCTGAAAGGCAGCCTCCAGCTCCTCATCGGTGCAGTCGGGAGCGACGAACGTGCAGGTCACGCCCATGCGACCCATGGTGTGGGCGAGCAGGTTATACGTACCGCCGTAAATGGCAGAGCTTGCGACCACGTGATCGCCGGCACCGGCAACGTTAAAGATCGCGAGGAAGTTCGCAGCCATGCCCGAACTCGTGAGCATCGCTGCGGTGCCGCCCTCCATCTCGCAGATCTTGGCGGCAACCAAATCGCACGTGGGGTTCTGCAGACGGCTGTAGAAGTAGCCAGACTCCTCCAGGTCAAACAGCTTGCCCATGTGCTCCGACGTGTCGTACTTCCACGTGGTGGACTGGTAGATGGGCACCTGGCGCGGCTCCGCATCTCCCGGGTGATAGCCGCCCTGAACACATGTAGTACCGATAGTCTGCTCGCTCATATCTAGCTCCCTTGCCTGGGTTTTAGTTTTATTCGGTTCACGATACCGCTACCCTGCACCCCTCTCAACCCATCCCCAAGGTAGGTTATGGGACAAATTGATTAGGGGTATTTATCTCAAGCCTTGGGCATTTGCTCGATAGATAAAAATGAGGCATACATGAAGCTCTCGATGATTACATGCCCCGTCACGGGTACCATAGGCGGGTACACCGTGACCAAGGAGACAACGATGAAGCAGATCGATACCACCCAGCTCGACACCGCCGCCTGCCAGGCTCAGGCTGCCGAATACCACGCCCGTGGCTTTAACTGCGCACAGGCCGTTGCCTGCACGCTCGCACCTGCCGTCGGGCTCGACCCCCAGACCGCCTTTACCCTCACCGAGGGCTTTGGCGCCGGCATGGGTGGCATGACCGAGACCTGCGGCGCCATCTCGGGCGCTGTTGCCATCATGGGCTTTGTAATGAGCGACGGCATGGAGAACCCCAAGACCAAAGGCCAGACCTACAAGCTGTCGCGCGAGATTGCCAAGCGTTTTGGCGAGAAGAACACGACGACCGTCTGCGGCACGCTCAAGGGCATCGGATCGGATAAGGGTCCGCTCCGCAGCTGCCCCGGCTGCATCGACGATGCCGTCGAAATCGCCTGCGATGTGCTAAAGCAGCTCGCCGAGTAAACGGCGACAACATAAAACGACGGCCGGCGCGCTTGGGATTCATCCAAAAGCACGCCGGCCGTCGTCGTTAGAACTCGGCAAATTCGGGAGCGCCGACCTCAAT
>CABTZM010000196.1 GCA_902489295.1 uncultured Collinsella sp. | reverse complement strand
TCGCTATTTTTGGTTCGATTTGGTAAATAGTGGACATATGTACCGTATGTAGGCTCACTGTGCGATAATTTGCGCAGCAATGAGTAAGGAGCCTCATATGAGTGATTTTGTCCTGACCTGTGAATCCGCCGCCGATCGAACCCGTGAGTTCTTTGCGTCGCGCAATATCCCTGTCGTGTGTTTTCATTACGAGATCGACGATGTTGTCTATACGGACGATCTGTATCAGTCGATTACGCCGGACAAGTTTTTTGCCCAGATTGCCGCGGGCGCCATGCCCAAGACGTCTCAGGTGAGCGTGGGTGAGTACGAGGAGTTTTGGGAGCCGTTTGTTGCCGAGGGTAAAGACGTGCTGCACCTGACGTTGTCATCGGGTATTTCGGGCACGTATGGATCGGCCTGCGTTGCGGCGCAGATGCTCGCGGATCGCTATCCCCAGGGCGGCAAGGTGCGCGTCATCGATTCGCTGGCGGCGTCTTCGGGCTTTGGCCTGCTGGCGGGATGTGCCGCCGACGTTCGCGATAGCGGCGCTTCGCTCGACGAGACGGCTTCATGGATCGAGGAGCACAAGCTCAACCTGCACCACTGGTTCTTCTCGACCGATCTGTCGAGCTACCTGCGCGGCGGTCGCATTTCGGCTGCGAGCGCGATTATCGGCACGGCGCTTAAGATTTGCCCACTTATGACGGTCGATTGCGAAGGTAAGCTGTCGCCACGTGAGAAGATTCGCACTAAGAAGCGCGCGATTTCCGAGATGGCTAAGACCATGATGGCACACGTGCAGGACGGTGCGGATTATTCGGGTAAGTGCATCATGTCGCACTCGGCGTGCCGCGAGGATGCCGAGGCGGTTGCGGCGCTGATTGAGGAACAGGTTCCGCAGCTTAAAGGCAAGATTGAGATCAATAACATCGGTACTCTGATTGGCTCGCATACCGGACCCGGTACGGTGGCGCTCTTCTTTATGGGCGACAAGCGCGTGGATTAATTTGCCCCATCACGTCGCTGCATGATTGCTCAAACGAAAACGGCCCGCCTCACGTTTGTGGGGCGGGCCTTGCTGTTGGGGGTTAGCGTTTCTTTCCGCGGAAGAAGAAGCCGTGCAGTGACGGCTTGAGGCCGCGGTTGGCGCGATGCTCCTCGACGCGCTCGTGGATCGAAGCGACGCGCTCGATGACTTCGTCGGGAATCGGCACATCGGGATTCATGTTCTCGACCTGGCTGACCTCGGCGGCGGCGACCTGGTCGATAATGGGTACATCGTCGCGCGAGATGACAGGTGTGGCGTCTTCCTTCATCTTGCGATAACGCTGCATCATGTCGGTCTGTAGCTGCTGTGCCGAAGGCGGCGTCCAGATGATGGCGTTGGCTCCGGCGGCGATGGTTTCACGGATGCTCTCGGGCGTCTTGCCGCCCGGCGCGATGAGCGGCAGGTTGGGATAGTGCTCGCGCAGTTCACGCAGGACCTGCGGCGTGTTCTTGCCGGCGGCGATGTTGAGGATCTTGGCGCCGGCGCGCACTTTGGCGTGAGCATCGTCGTCGCAGCGAACGACCGTAGCGATGACGGGGATGTCGGCGATGTTAGTGATGTGCTCGACCATCTCGGCAGTAGCGGGGGAGTTGACCACGCAGCCCGCCGCGCCCTGCATCTCGGAGACGGCTGCCATCTGCACGGAGCGCTTACCGGTCGTAGTTCCGCCGCCCACGCCTACAAAGACCGGGCACTCGGCGACGGTCAACAGTGCCTGCGTAATGGCCGGCTGCGGCGTGAAGGGGTAAACGGCAAAGACGGCATCGGCATTGGAGTTGCGGATGACCGCCACGTCGGTGGTGTAGATGAGCGATTTGATGCGGCGGCCAAAGAGCGTAAAGCCGCTGGCCTCCTCAATCTCATCGGGCATGCGAAGGGCCGCCTTGCGCAGGCGCCCGTCGATGGGCAGCGGCTCCATGGGCAAAAGACCGTTGGGAGTTACGGCCACCTGGGGCTCGGTAAATTCGTCTGCGAGCTCGACCTCGGAGAAATCGACCGAGGCGACGATGTCTTCGTGAACTTCGGAGGGCACATCGATGGGAGCTTGGTCGTTTGCCGCGGCAGGCGTGTCGAAGGAGCTGGTGCCGACGAAGGCGTCGACGCGCTCATTTAGATCGTTGAGGGTATCCATGGAAGCTCGATTCTATGTGATGACAGCCGGCAGGGTACCGGCAGCGTTGTGCTTGCTAAATCGTTTGACGAGTTGATTTTTCCCCGCCGCGCCATCCGTTAGACCGAAGGGCCGGCGAACGTGAAGGAGCTGTGGTGGCGGGTATTGAGGTGCTATCTTGAAAGTCCCGTTTAAAAGAGAGGTGACGCGGTATGGAATTTTCGGCAATGTTGGGCTCGATTGGCCTATGCGTGGGCGCAATCGTAGCCGCCGCGGTCATCTACTTTGTGGTCACGGCCATTAAGGGCAAAAGGGCCGAACGCAAGGAGCGCACGATGCTTAAACAGCATCGCGACCAGCAGGGCAAACGCGCACGGAGATAGCTTGTTGAGTTTTGGATCCGTGCGCTAGCTGCGTTTTCGGATCAGGGCAATGTAGAAGCCCTCAAATTCGCGGCTGGGCGGAATGGTGAGCGTGCCGGGCAGGCCGTTGGCGATGGCCGATACCTGACCCGCGGCAATGGCCTCGGTCAGGGCGTTGGACTCGATGCGCGGCTCCTCACCAGCTTCCTGGGCGCGGCGTGCCTCACTTTCGCTCGGCGTGCCGTCGAGGGGGATAAGCTCGCAGTCCATGTGCTTGTCGAGGGCCTCTTGCAGGGCGTCCTCGTTTTCCTGCGGCAAGATCGAACAAGTCGAATAGACGAGCGTGCCGCCCGGTTTGAGGGCTCCCATGGCGCGGTCCAGAAGTGCTCGCTGCGAGCGGGCGCACTTGCTCAGCAACTGCTCGGTGAGGCCGCGCAGACTCTTCTCGTTGCCGCTGATGACGGTGCCCGTGCCGGTGCAGGGAGCGTCGAGCAGGATGCGGTCAAAGCGGAAGAACTCGTCGAGCTCGCGTGCGTCGATGCGCATGACGGGCACGTTTTTTGCGCCTTGGCGGTGGAGGTTGGCTTCGAGCTTCTCGGCGCGGGGAATGCTCATCTCGCAGGCGGTAAGGTGCGCCTGCTCCTGCGTGAGGGCGGCGATCTGCGTCGTCTTGCCGCCGGGGGCTGCGCACATGTCCAAGATGTCCTCGCCTGCCTGAGCGCCCAGGACCAGCGGCGGCATCATGGACGACAGGCTCTGCAGGTAGATTTTGCCGTCGCGGTAGATGTCGAGGTCCCACAGGTCGGAAACTTGGGCCTCGGGCAGGATGAAGGCGTCTGGGTACCAGGCGACGGGGTTGTGGGCTATGCCGGCCTCGTCGAGTGCGGCGGCGATGTCCTCGGCGGTCGTCTTGAGCGTGTTGGCGCGCAGTGTGACTGGGCGTGTGGCCGCGGTGCCGAAGCCCTCGATCATGAGCTCGGCATCGGCGGGCGCATAGGCG
>CABTZM010000195.1 GCA_902489295.1 uncultured Collinsella sp. | reverse complement strand
GGGTGCATGTGCACCCGGCCACCTTTGATACTCACACTGTAATCGTTTTCAGTTTCATATGTCTGTAATCGTTTTCATAGTAGGGTGAACGGTAGGAATATGCCGGCGAATGGTAGTTTTACGGCAAAAACAGGCGGCTCAGAGGCAGACAGACGTGCCCAGAGTCTAAACATTCATAAGCTGATGGCCGAGCTTGAGCGTCTTGAGACCGCGCTCCCCCTCCACGCCATCGAGCGTATCGAGCAGCATGCTGGTGGCCTCGACGCCACTGGTCAGATACCCATAATGCACGGTGGGAATACCGCCCGTCAACGCGCGCAAAAATGCGTTGTCGCCAAAACCGCTCACGCGGTGTATGCCCTCGCCCATGCCGCGAACCTCATCGATGGCACGCAGCGCGCCCGCCGCCATGGTATCGGTCGCGCAGGCGATAAACGAAACATCGGGAGCGACGGAAAGCAGCTCACGCGCCGCACTATAGCCCGAGTCGAGCGTAAACGAGCCCAGGCGAATCAAGGCGGCATCGAGCGGGTTGCCCGCGGCGCGCAATCCGGCCTCAAAACCGCGACGGCGGTCATAACCAGCCGCGCGGTCTTCTTCGGTAACTCCAATGTAGGCGATCTTGCCATCTACCCGACCAGCGAGCGCCTGGCCCAGCTCAAAGGCAGCCTCGTAATCGTCGTGATAGACGCACGCCGCGCCCTCGACGTTTTGGCCGATCAGCACAATGGGCACACGGCACGATTCAATCGCCCGACGGTGCTCGTCAGTAATCATAGTTGCCACGAGCACGATGCCATCGACCGGGTGATTTTGGAATAGATCAAGATATTCGAGCTCGCGATCGGCCGCGTTGTCGGTATTGGCAAGCAGCATCTGGTAGCCACGGCGACCGAGCACCTGGCCAATGCCGGCGGTAATGCGGCTCACGGATTCCGAGTTGATCTTGGGCACGATGACGCCGATGAGCTTGGTGGAGCCGGTGCGCAGCGCGCGAGCCTGGCTGGACCGCACATATCCGGTCAGCTCAATCGCCTGTTTAATGCGCTCGGCCTTATCCGCCGAGATATATCCACAGTTGAGGTAGCGCGAGACCGCGGCGCTCGAAACGCCCGCCAGCTCGGCCACATCTTTCATCTTTACCACGAGCACCCCTGTCATTGAAATCGCTTACACAATGATACCTGTTCGTTCCGGCGTTCTGACGAACGCCGGAACATAGTTAGCCGTGGTATTCGCCGTTGTATTGGATTAACGTCAGGTCCTCCACGCCTTCGAGCGCGCGAATGGCATCCGCATAGGGCATATCCACACCGTCTGAGAACACCTCGACGGCCATCTCCACCTTGTCGCCGCGCATGGTCTTAGACTTAACGGTGAACTTGGTGCGTCCAAATGCACGCACGATATCATCGCCGGTGGTCTGGCCCGTGTAGTGGATGACCATCATGTACACGCGCGCCTTGTCCTGGTGGCTCGCAAAGCCAGCGATCATCGCCACGATCACCACTGCCGTGAGCCCCACGAGCGCATACATGCCGGCGCCCGCCGTAATGCCCGTGGTAATGGCCCAAAACAGATACAGCAGGTCGAGCGGGTCCTTGACCGCCGTACGGTAGCGAACGATGGACAGAGCACCGACCATACCGAGCGAGATGACCACGTTCGTCGAGATCGCGAGCGTGACCATGCAGGTGAGCACGCACATGCCCACGAGCGTCACGGCAAAGCTGCGCGAATACACCACGCCGGTAAAGAAGCGCTTGTACACGTAATAGATCAGGATGCCCATGGCGAGCGCCACGAGCAGCGACAGGCCGATCTTGGCAGGGTCGACCTGGCCAAACGCCTCCAAGACGGAGTTCTTAAAAAAGTCCCTGGTGCTCATGGTCTAAATATCCCCTCGGTTCTCAAAATCCGATTCCCAGTAATTAAAACCGCGCAGGTAGGCGGTCTTTTCGTAACACAGGCAGTACTTGGAAACCGCCGTGAGCTCGGCCGCACCCGGCGGCACCAAATCGCGCACCAGCTGCGGGCAAAACTCGGTAAACTTGACCTCCATCACTAGTTTGCCGGGCTCCAAGACCGGCAGCGCGGGCAAGGTCGCATCAAAGATATCGAAGCTTCCCACCGCGGCGCGCACGTTCATGTCAAACGTAACGCGCACGGTGCCCTCGTCCATCACCCACGGCTCGCGCTCGTAGTCCACGATGGTGCGCGGGCGCATCATGTTGCAGATGCACTCGATATAGAACTCACGGCAGAGCTGATGCGGGCTGCGCAGCAAAAAGTCATAGTCGCCGGCGAGGACCTGCTCAAACTCGTCGCGGGTGAGCGGCGCATCCTCCTTGTAGATCCAGCTGCCGTACTTCTTTTTACGCTCGAGCTTAATCACCTTGTCGCTGCCGTTATAGATGCGCACGCGATACTTTTTGCGCATCAGGATACCGGCGTCTTTTTCCTCGTAGGCCGAGTTGCAGTAGTCGTCAAAATACAGGCTGCGGATGGTGTAACCGCCCGCCCGTGCATGCTTGTCCAGCTTAAAGACCGGCGACATGCGACAGGCAAGCGCGGCGTGCTCGCCCTCGTTAATGAGATATTTGAGCTCGTGGCGGTAACGCTCCTGCGTGGCACGCACGGGAGGTGCCGCCAGGCGCTCAAGCAGCGCGCTAGCCCTCCTCATACGTGTCCTCCACGACCTTACCGCCGTCTTGCACGTAGAAGCACTTCATGCCGTACTGCTTGCCGTCATCGGTCACGTAGTAGTCAAACGCATCTTGCGTATAGCCGTCGGAGTTGGTGGCGCGCACGCGCGCAAAGTACTGGCCGGCATCGGGCGCATCGCACGTCACCTCCGGCAGCAGCACGTCCTCGGCCTTAAAGACCACGTCGCTTATGGCATAGTCGCGCGCAAGCTCCACGGTATAGCGAATGTCGCGCGCCTTAAAGTCGTAGGAAGCATCCCAGTTGATGCGCAACTTACCGTTATCGATCTGCGGCACGCCAATGTAGAACGGCATGGGCTTTTTATAGCTCTCGCGAAAGCTCTTATAGTTCTCCTCGATCTCGGAAGGAATCGCCGCGGCAATCTGCTCGTATTCGTCCTTCGTCACGGGCAGATTCTCCAGGTCGGGCGCAGCAAAGACGAGCGGCTCCGTGACCTCGCGATAATGCTCGACCATCTTGCTCAGACGCTCTTCGGTCAAATACGAGCGCAGGTCCTTGACGGCGCTATCGAGTTCGCTGCGGAACGACTTGCTGCGCAACGCGCGGTTAAACAGCACGTTGCCCCAGTAGTTGCTCACGCCGCGCTCCCAGCTCGCATAATCCGAGAATCCCGTCAGGCTCAACTCGAGCTTGCGCAGCATGCCGTCGTTATCCCAATCCAGGATGTACCAGACCTTGGAGTTAAGCGGGCTGTACAGATAGCAGTTACGGTTCTGCGTGTCGCAATTGCCCGTCAAGATCTGAAACGCCATCCAATAGACCAGGTTCTCGGTATCGAAGTAGGTGTCGAGC
>CABTZM010000194.1 GCA_902489295.1 uncultured Collinsella sp. | reverse complement strand
TCGGCAAGGCCGGCCGTAAGCGTCACATGAACGTGCGCCCGACCGTCCGCGGTACCGTCATGAACCCTGTCGACCACCCGCACGGCGGTGGCGAGGGCAAGAACCACACCTCTGGTCGTCCCTCTGTTACCCCCTGGGGTAAGCCGACGAAGGGCCTTCGTACGCGCAAGAAGAAGAAGGTCTCGAACCAGCACATCATTCGTCGCCGTAAGAAGTAATTTCGGATACCGAGTTTTAGGAGAAAGCACTTATGAGCAGAAGTCTCAAAAAGGGCCCGTTCGTGGAGACTCGCCTTCTCTCGCGTATCACCGCGATGAACGAGGCTGGCAAGAAGGACGTCGTGAAGACCTGGTCCCGCGCGTCCACCATCTTCCCCGAGATGGTTGGTCACACCATCGCCGTCCACGACGGCCGCAAGCATGTGCCCGTGTATGTTACCGAGTCCATGGTTGGTCACAAGCTCGGCGAGTTCGCGCCGACTCGTACGTTCCGTGGCCACAAGGCCAAATAGGGGGTTAACCGTAAATGGCAACTAAGTCTATTGAAACTGAGGCCACCGAGGTTCGCGCCGTCGCTAAGTACGTGCGTGTTTCCCCCAGCAAGGCCCGCCTGGTGGTCGATCTGATCCGCCGCAAGCCTGTCGCTCAGGCCTTCGACATCCTCCACTTCTGCGACCGCGCCGTCGCCGTGGATGTCGAGAAGGTTCTCCGTTCCGCCGTTGCGAACGCCGAGAACAACAACGGTCTGCGTGCCGACAACCTGGTTGTCGCCGCTGCCTATGTTGACGAGGGTCCGACGCTTAAGCGCATCCGTCCCCGCGCCAAGGGTTCCGCTTCTCGCATTCTGAAGCGTACTTCCCACATCACCGTCGTCGTTGCTCCTCGAAAGGAGGCGTAAAGCTGTATGGGTCAGAAAGTCTACCCCACCGGCTTCCGTCTTGGCATCACCGAGAACTGGCGCTCCCGCTGGTTCGCAGAGAAGGATTACGCTAAGACCCTCGGTAACGATCTCGAGATCCGCAAGTACCTCGAGAAGCGTCTTTCCCGCGCAGCTGTCTCCCGCGTCGAGATCGAGCGCGCTGGCGACAAGGTGAAGGTCATCATCCTCACCGCTCGCCCCGGCGTTGTCATCGGTAAGAAGGGTGCCGAGATCGATACCCTCCGCACCGAGCTCGAGAAGGTCGCTGGCGTCTCCAAGGGCCAGCTCTCCGTCGACGTTGTCGAGATCAAGCGCCCCGAGCTCGACGCCAACCTCGTTGCTCAGTCTATCGCCGAGCAGCTCGAGGGCCGCGTTGCCTTCCGTCGCGCTATGCGCAAGGCTGTCCAGTCTGCCCGAAAGGCCGGCGCTAAGGGCATCCGTATCCAGTGCTCCGGTCGTCTCGGCGGTGCCGAGATGGGCCGTCGTGAGTGGTACCGCGAGGGTCGCGTGCCTCTGCACACCCTCCGTGCCAAGATCGACTACGGCACGGCTGTCGCCAGCACCACCATGGGCGCTTGCGGCGTGAAGGTCTGGATCTACCTGGGCGAGAAGCTCCCGGGCCAGCCTGTTCCCAACCCTGCACTCGAGGGCTCTTCCCGTCCTCGTCGTCGTAACTCCGAGAGGAGGGGTCAGTAGTGCTTGCCCCTAAGCGTATTCTTCACCGCAAGGTGCAGCGTGGCTCCATGAAGGGCCAGGCCAAGGGTAATACCGAGCTGCATTTCGGCGAGTTTGGTATCCAGGCTCTCGAGGCCCATTGGATCACCAACCGTCAGATCGAGGCCGCTCGTATTGCCATGACCCGCTACATGAAGCGTGGCGGTCGTGTCTACATCACGATCTTCCCCGATAAGCCCATCACCAAGAAGCCTGCCGAGACTCGCATGGGTTCTGGTAAGGGTAACCCCGAGGAGTGGGTGGCCGTCGTCAAGCCCGGCCGCATCATGTTCGAGGTCAAGGGCGTGCCCGAGGAGGTCGCTCGCGAGGCTCTGCGTCTTGCACAGCACAAGCTTCCCATCAAGACCAAGATTGTTGCTGCCAAGAACGCTGAGCAGCGCATCGAGAAGGAGATGGCTGAGGAGGCCGCTCTCGAGGCCAAGTGGGCTGCTGAGGACGCCGCCGCCGCCAAGGAGGAGAACTAATGAAGCCCGCAGAGATTCGTGAGCTCTCGGACGCTCAGCTCGTTGAGAAGCTGAAGGAAATGCGCGCCGAGCTCTTTAACCTTCGTTTCCAGATGGCCACCAGCCAGCTGGACAACACCGCTCGCGTCAACACCGTGAAGAAGGACATCGCTCGCGTCCTCACGGAGCAGCGCGCCCGCGAGATCGCAGCGGAGAAGTCCGCTGTCGCCGAGTAGGACCTAAGGAGAGAACATGACTGATTCGCGTAACTCGCGTAAGGTCCGTACGGGTGTCGTTACCTCCGTCTCCGGTGCCAAGACCATTGTTGTCACCATCACCGAGCGCAAGCGTCACCCCAAGTACGGCAAGATGATGACCAGCTCCAAGAAGCTGCACGCTCACGACGAGGAGTGCACGGCTGGCGTGGGCGACACCGTCCGCGTTATGGAGACCCGTCCTATGTCCAAGATGAAGCGTTGGCGCCTCATCGAGGTCGTCGAGCGCGCTAAATAAGCAGTCGCTCTTACGACTTGTACGTTTCCGAAGATGTGCGTATGCCTGGCTTGCATACCACGGGCCGTATAAAGGCTGCGCACCTCTCTTCGGTTCTTAGTTCGGAGGAACATCTACCATGATTCAGATGCAAACCATGCTGAACGTCGCCGACAACTCCGGCGCTCGCAAGATTCGCTGCATCAAGGTGCTTGGCGGTTCCAAGCGTCGTTATGCAGGCATCGGCGATGTGTTCATCGGTGCTGTCCAGGAGGCTACCCCTGGCGCCAACGTCAAGAAGAAGGACGTTGTCCGTTGCGTCGTCGTTCGCACCGTTAAGGAGATCCGCCGCAAGGATGGCTCCTACATTCGCTTTGATGAGAACGCCTGCGTTGTCATCAACAACGATGGTTCGCCCGTCGGCACCCGTATCTTCGGGCCCGTCGCTCGCGAGCTTCGTGACAAGAAGTACATGAAGATCGTCTCGCTCGCTCCCGAGACCCTGTAGTTAGGGGAGATATATGTATATCAAGAAGGGCGATAAGGTCCAGGTTCTCTCTGGTAAGGATCGCGGCAAGCAGGGCGTTGTCCTGCGTGCTCTCCCCGCCGAGAACAAGGTCGTTGTCGAGGGCGTTTCGGTCGTCAAGAAGGCCGTCAAGCCCAACGCTGCCAACCAGCAGGGCGGCATCGTTTCGCAGGAGGCTCCCATCGACGCCTCCAACGTCAATCTCGTCTGCCCCGAGTGCGGTAAGGTTACCCGCGTCGGTCACGAGAAGGACGGCAAGAACAAGCTGCGCGTCTGCAAGAAGTGCGGCCACAAGTTCTAAGCTGCCCGCAACATCAAGTTGCTAGCAAAGGCCCGGATGCCAACGCACCCGGGCCTTTTTCTATCCCTACTCATTGGGGACAGACTTAAATGAGTGGCCGTTGATTGGCAGTCATTGGGGACAGTCTTAAATGACTAGTCGTTGGGGACGTTCTTAAACGACTAGTC
>CABTZM010000193.1 GCA_902489295.1 uncultured Collinsella sp. | reverse complement strand
GTAGATGGGCAGGCTCTTGTGGCCCGAGAGGCCGATCGTCGTGGTGGCATGCTCGCCATAGGCCCCGGCGTTGGACAGCGTATGCAGATCGATGGCCGTGATGGTGCCGTCGTTCATGGCGCCCAGCTTAACGGTCATCTGCATCTGGTGGCGCGAGTTGCCCGCGGTGATGGTCTCCTCGCGGGTATAGCAGCAGTAGCTCGGACGGCCGGTCTGCTGGGTGACAAACGCCACGAAGATCTCGCAGCAGCCCGTCTGCTTGGAGCCAAAGCCGCCGCCGATGCGCGGCTTGATGACCTGCACCTGCGACTGCGGGATATCGAGCGACTGCGCGACCATGCGGCGCACGTGGAAGGGCACCTGCGTGGAGGTGGTCACCGAGATGCGGCCGAACGCGTCGGTCGTCGCGAAGGCACGGAAGGTCTCCATGGGCGCGGTCTGCGTGGCCTGGCTGGTGTAAGTGCGGGTAAAGACAATGTCGCTCTGGGCGAAGGCCTCATCAAGATCGCCAAAATCGCTGGTACCGCTGCAGACCAGGTTGCGCGGGACATCGCCACCCTGCGGGAACATAAAGGTCACGTCGCCCTCGGGGTGGACCACGATGTCGTTATCGAGTGCCTGGGTAAAGTCGAGCAGGGGCTCGAGTACCTCGTAGTCGACCTTGATGAGCTTGAGCGCCTTGTCGGCGGCCTCCTCGGTCTCGGCGGCGACGATCGCCACCTCCTCGTTTTGGTAGCGCACGAGGTTCTCGAGGATCAGGCGGTCGTAGGGACTCGGCTGCGGATAGCTCTGGCCGGCGATGGTAAAGCGGCGCTGGGGCACGTCCTCGTAGGTGTAGACGCCCACCACGCCGGGCACCTTCAGGGCGCGCGACGTATCGATGGAGCGGATCTTGGCGCGGGCATAGGGGCTGCGCTTGAGTTTGACGATGAGCGCGCCGGCGGGCACCATGTCGCCCGTGTAGACGGGACGACCCTCGAGCAGAGACTTCGAATCCTTCTTGGGCTGCTTGTGAGTGATCTGCTTGTACGCGACACCATCGGAGCTGGTGTTATTGACCGGCAGCTCGGGCATCTCGAAGCCCACCTGCACGCCGGACTCGTTGAGGAAGCGCACGATGGCGCGCAGCTGGCTCTCGTAGCCGCTGCAACGGCAGAGATTGCCGGCAAGCTGGCGCGAGAGCTCCTCGCGCGTGGCGACGAGGCTCGGGTCCTCCTTGGCGGCGCGGGCAAGCGCCAGCACGTTCATGATAAGGCCGGGGGCGCAAAAACCGCACTGCTCGGCACCTTCGGCAGCCATCGCGCGGGCCAGTGCCTCGGACTCGGCCTTAAGACCCTCAAGCGTGGTGATGGTGTGTCCCTCAACACGGGCGGCGGGAACCGAGCAGCTCAGCACCGGGTCACCGTCGAGCCACACCGTGCACAAACCGCAGTTGGTGGTCTCGCAGGCACAGCGCACCGACGCACAACCCTGCTCGCGCAGAAGCGAAAAGAGCATGGTGTCGGGGGCAATCTGAACCTTGACCTTGCGGCCGTTGAGCGTAAAGGAAAGATCGATGAGTTTGGCAGCCATTAGCGCACCTCGCTAGAATCGACGCCGGGCACGCGGCGGCAGGAATACTCGTCCGTGGCAAACTTGGGGACCTGCACGGTCTCGAGCTCGCGGGCAAGCGCGGCCGAAAGCTCGATGCCGGCGGCGCGGCGCACGGCCTGAATCGCCAACGGGGCCGAGATACGGCGGCGGTAGTCTGCCGAGCCCCACAGGTTGGTGCCGTAGCTCAGGGAACGCACGGATGCGGCAAGGGCGCGAAGCTCGTCCTCGGAAGGCTGCTCGCTGGTGAGGCCAGATGCCTCGCCCTGCAGCAAGGTCGCGCGCAGCGGGCGGGCGCCCACGGTGACGTGCCAGGAGCCGTCCCACCAGGCGGCGGTAACGTTCAGCGAGGGAAAGTCGGTCGCGGCCTTGCGCACGGCCTCGTAGCTCGCACGGTAATCGTGCTTGACGACCACGACGCGCTCGATCACGTCACGCACGTAGCCCATGTCCACGAACTCCGCGAGCGGCACGCGGCCGGCGCCCGTCAGCTCAACATAGGAATCGAGCGCCAAAAAGGCCGAGAGCACGTCCGAGAAGCCAAAGCGGCCGTAGATGCTGCCGCCCACCGTGGCGGTATTGCGCAGCTGCACGCCCACGATGTCGTGGACGGCGAACTCAAAGACGTTGTTGACAAGCGCGTTGAGCTCGACATGGCGCTCGAGCTGGCGCAGGGTGCACATGGCGCCGATGCGAAACTCGGTCTCGGTCTCCTCGATCTGATCGAGTCCACAGGCCGAAAGGTCAATCGCCGTCGCCACGCGACGCGAACCCAGGCGCATCCAGATGCCGCCGCCCACAATCTTGTTGTTGCGGTTCTTCTGTAAGAGCTCATAGGCTTCGGCCGCGTTTCCAACACGGACGTAGGTACCGAACTTGAGCACGTTCTCCCCCATCTCTTCACTTGTCCAGTACCTTTAAGTGTACCAAACGAGGGGGCACAGCTCGTGTCGGGACAAAATGAACCGTTTTCCTCCGTCGCATGCGGATCAAAAAAGGCTCCCAGCCAAGATGACTGGGAGCCTTCTGCGATGCTATATCGAGCGAAGATTTAGCAGACGCCCTGAGCGAGCATGGCGTCAGCGACCTTCAGGAAGCCGGCGATGTTGGCGCCCATGACGAAGTTGCCCTCCTCGCCGTACTCCTTGGCGGTGTCGTCCACGTTGTGGAACATGCCACGCATGAGCTGCTCGAGCTTGCCGTCGACCTCCTCGAAGGTCCAGGACAGGTGCTCGGCATTCTGGCTCATCTCCAGGCCAGACACGAGCACGCCGCCGGCGTTGGCAGCCTTGCCGGGCATAAAGGCGACGCCGTTCTCCTGGAAGTAGGTCGTGGCCTCGATGGTCGTGGGCATGTTCGCGCCCTCGCCGACCACCTTGCAGCCGTTGGCGACGAGCGCCTGGGCGTCCTCGAGCAGCAGCGTGTTCTCGCGAGCGCAGGGCAGCGCGATGTCGCAGGGCAGCTGCCACACGCCGCGCCCGTCGCCCTCGTGCCACACGGCGTTGGGCTTCTCGTCAACGTACATGGCGAGCGTAACGCCCTTGTCGTGGCCGGAGCGCTTCTTGTTGTAGACGTGCTCGAGCACGGTGTAGTCGATGCCGTCGGGATCCTCGACCCAGCCATGGGTGTCGGAGCAGGCCAGCACCTTGCCGCCGAGCTGGGAGACCTTCTGGACCGCGTAGATGGCGACGTTACCGGAGCCGTGAACGACGACGTTCTTGCCCTCGAAGGAGTCGCCGCGGCTCTTGAGGTACTCGTCCACAAAGTAGGCCAGGCCGTAGCCGGTGGCCTCGGTACGGGCGAGCGAGCCGCCAAAAGAGAGGCCCTTGCCGGTAAGGACGCCGGTCCACTCGTTGGTCAGGCGCTTGTACTGACCGAACAGGTAGGCAACCTCGCGGCCGCCAACGCCCAGGTCACCGGCGGGAACGTCGGTGTTGGGGCCAATGTGGCGATAGAGCTCGGTCATGAAGGACTGGCAGAAGTGCATGATCTCGTTGTTGGACTTGCCCTTGGGGTC
>CABTZM010000192.1 GCA_902489295.1 uncultured Collinsella sp. | reverse complement strand
CGCTCCCGCAAACTGCCTCTTGACAACTTATAGGAGCGTCGGTTTTGAAACCGTTTCGAAATGATTGGCCGACAGATCGGGTCTCACACTGCGTCTAAACAACGCAGGGCGGCTAAAAATGGCGTGTAGAAAAATTGCAGGTCATTATGAAGATTTGTGAATTGGTCTTTTTGACTTAATACCAGTTAGAACCAGTTTTGAGATTATCGGTGAACGGTAGTTTTTGACCGTTCACCGGAGAATTGCAATCGTTTACAGCCGTTTTCCCAGATGAATTAGGGAGACGTAATGAAGTACTTGCGCGATCACGAACTCTTCCCTACCGGCCTCGACGGGGACGAATTCATCAGGTAGCGCCTATTCCGACCCCACCCTCTCGACGCAAAAGCCCGCCAGCACGTTCTGGCGGGCTCAATCAGATATATCGGCTACGCGCTCGGTAGCTCAGGCAGATCTTTACGCAACAGGCCGTAGATACTGATGTTGGCCTTGGCGTACAGGCCGTTGGCGTACTCGGTCCACTTGGTGCTGGCGCTCGAGGCCTGCGAAGAGTACTGCTGATAGGCGGTGTAGTAGGCGGTCATGGCCTGCTTGTAGGTGGCGCTATCGGCGGTAAAGGCATCGTCGGCGAAGCCCTTGGCGTAGGTGCTGTCCTCGTCCTTCCAAGTGCCCTTCGAGCTATCCCACTCATCGCCGGCAAGGTTGATGATGTAGTCGGCGTAATCCCTGCTCGCGGTCTCCTCGTTGCCGTCGGCAGGCTCAGTCGGAGCGGTCGGCATGCTTGCAGAGGTGTCGCCTACCTTCTTCTTGTAGAGCTTCTGCAGCGTCGCGGACTGGCGGACGATCTGCTTGGCCTGGTCCTTGGACACGCCATACTGCGTGGCCATGGTCTTGTAGTCGGAGGTGCCGATAGAATCCTCGGCGTACTGCTTCATCTCCTTGGAGGAGACGGTAATGCCCTCGTCCTCAGCAGCGTCGAGCAGAATCTTGTTACGTACGTAGGAAAGGATGACATCGGCGGAAGGGGCGGTGTAGTTGCCATCGCTATCCTTGACGGTATCGAGGCTGTACTGGCTCTCGATGGCCTCGCGCGCAGTGATGTCGCTCTTCTTGCCGTTGTAGCTATAGCTTGCCACGGTCGAGTCGAGCTGGTCCTCGGTCAGGGTTGCAGAGCCGACACCCTTGCCGCCAAAGCCACCGTTGCCCACAAAGAAGCCCACCACGGCAGCGATCACGACGGCGACCACAAAGGCGGCAATCATCGTCTTCTTATGCTTGGAGGCGTGGTCGTCCTCGTCGGTATCGGCGTCGTCGTTCTCGTACTGTGTCTCAGGCATGAGGTTCTCATCCGCTGCGTCCGCGGCAATCTGAGCCTCCAGGCGGGCATCCTCTTCCTCGGCGGTCGTACCGGCGGCAATATGCTCGGCAGACGTACCGGCGACCAGGTCGATCTTCTCTTCCTCGTCACCGTCGGGACCTTCGCCGCGCTCGATGATCTGGATGCCGTCGATCTCGTCCTTCTCGTCCTTCTTTTGAATCAGACCCATAGTCAGTTACTCCTTGTTGGGAAACATAGTCCTCAATAGAATACGCCCGACGGAGCGCCGGGCGTATTGATTCTTAGGTTATACGCAAACACTTAAGTACTATTTAGGCGTTTGCGGGCTATTTGCCTTAAGAAAGATGCGCGATAACGGCATCGGCGAAGGCCTGCGTGCCCACAGCGCCCTCAACGGAGCCGGTCTGGGCGCGACGCACGTCACCGGTAACCTGCTCGCCCTCGTCGAGCGTGGCAGAAACGGCGGCGCGGATGCGGTTGGCCGCATCGTTCTCGCCCAGGTGGTCGAGCATCATCGCAGCGGAGAGGATCTCGGCCGTGGGGTTGGCGATATCCTGGCCGGCTATATCGGGCGCGGAGCCGTGCGTGGCCTCGAAGATGGCGCAATCGGCACCGATGTTGGAGCCTGGGGCCATACCCAGGCCGCCCACCAGGCCGGCGCACAGGTCGCTGACGATGTCTCCGTACAGGTTGGGCAGCACCAGAACATCGAAGTCGTTGGGGTTCTGGACCAGGCCCATGCAGGTGGCGTCGACGATCTTATCGTTGAACTCGATATCGGGGTAGTTGGCGGCAACCTCGCGCGCGACGCGCAGGAACAGGCCATCGGTCGCCTTCATGATGTTGGCCTTATGCACGGCCGTCACCTTTTTGCGGCCGCAGCGGCGGGCGTACTCAAAGGCGTACTTCACAATGCGGCGGCTCTTGGCGATCGAGATCGGCTTGATCGAGATGGCGGAATCGGCGGCGAAGGTCTTCTGGCCCGAGCGCTCGACGAGCTGCGAGAGCTCCTCGACCTCGGCAGCGCCCTCGTCAAACTCGATGCCGGCGTAGAGATCCTCGGTGTTCTCGCGCACGATGACCAGGTCGACGTCGCGGAAGCGCGAGCCGTCGCCCGGCTGCGACAGGCAGGGGCGCACGCAGGCGTACAGGTCGAAGTGCTTGCGCAGGGCCACGTTGACGCTGCGGAAGCCCGTGCCGACCGGCGTGGTGATGGGACCCTTGATGGCGACCTTGGTCTCGGCGACCGCATCGAGCACGTGCTGGGGCAGCGGCGTGCCAAACTCGTCCATGACACCGGCACCGGCCTCCTGGACGTTCCAGTTGATCGGGACACCGGTGGCCTCGACCACGCGGCGCATGGCCTGCGTAATCTCGGGACCGATACCGTCACCGGGAATCAGGACTACATCGTGCGCCATAATCTGTTACTCCTCGTCTTCGGCGTCGTCAGATTTTTTAACGCTAGCACGCTTCTTCTTTTTGGAGAGATCCAGGCCAAAACGTTTAACAAGCATTTCGCATATCTCGCTCGAGCGGGCCTTGAGATAGCTGCCCTTGCCGTTCTCGGCGTCGAACTTAAGGCGCAGCGCGAGCTTCTCGGCAACCTCGGCATCGATCTCGCCCTGGCCAAACTCGTACAGGCAGCCGAGCATGTCGCGGTACTCGAGGTCGCCGTGGTAGCACTGGATGGCCTCGTCCAGGATGGGCCAAGCCTCGCGCGAACGCTCGACACTCGTGGCGCCCCACACGCACAGCAGGCGGAAGGCGGCATAGCGCAGCGTGGAGGAAATCTCGTCGAACAGCGCGGTCTCGGCGCCCTCAAAGGCGTCCTCCATCTGCTCGGGGCAGGTGGTGGCGAGCGCCGCCAGGGCATCGAGCGCCTCCCAGCGGGTCTGTGCCTCGGGGCGGTCGAGCGCCTCGATCAGCGCTGGCACGCAGGGCACGACGCGCTGCGGATCGCGCTCGGCAAGCAGGTGCAGCACACGGGCGGCAAACTGGCGGATGCGGCGCGTGGGGCAGCCGAGCTCTTGGACCAGGCGGTCGACGGCGTTCTCATTCTCCTCTGCCAGCTGAAGCTGTGCCAGCTCCTCGTCGGTGAGCTGTTCGTCTTTATTTTCTGCCATAGTTACCTCTTCTTACTATTTCTTAGCGTGCTTGCCAGCACCCTTGCTGTCATCGGTGACCGAGATGAGTTGTCGGTCGGCCGCGCCATTGCGACGCGCGCGGCGGCGCTCCTCGGCGTCGCCCGCGTCGGCGGCGGCGCGATGGGCCTTGTTGACGTTAAAGACCTCGTCGTGCTTGCGCCACGGGCCGACGGACT
>CABTZM010000191.1 GCA_902489295.1 uncultured Collinsella sp. | reverse complement strand
ACCACAAAGGGGACAGGCACCTTTGTGGCGGTATTCTTGTTCTAGTAGTATTCATTCTTATCGATACCCACGAGCACAAGGAGTCTCTTATGGCAGAGCCGCTTACCGCCGGAATCACCCGCGACCGTGCATTCGAACTGCTCAACGAGTACAACAAAGATCCGTTCCACATCACCCACGGCGAGACGGTCGAGGGCACCATGCGCTACTTTGCGCGCGAGTTCGACCCCGAGAACGAGGAGTTTTGGGGCATCGTCGGCCTGCTGCACGACTTGGATTGGGAGGAGCATGAGGATGACCCCATGAACCACACCATCTATGCCGCCGAGATTCTTGAGGGTGAGGGTGCGACCCCCGAGCTTATCCGCGCCATCCAGACGCACACGTCCGATTTCAACTCTTCGCTGCCCAAGCCCGAGCTGCAGATGGAAAAGATCCTGTTTGCCTGCGATGAGCTCACCGGCCTGATCGGCGCCGCCGTCATCATGCGCCCGAGCAAGAGCGTCATGGACTTTACGACCAAATCGCTCAAGAAAAAGTTCAAGGACAAGCGCTTTGCCGCCGGCTGCTCTCGCGACGTGATTACGCAGGGCGCCGAGATGCTGGGTTGGGAGCTCCCCGAACTCTTTGACCGCACCATCGCGGCCATGCAGTCCTTCGCCCCCGACCGCGACACCTTCCAGGCCTAACACCAAAACCACCGCAAAGGCGCTTGTCCCCTTTGCGGTGGTTTTTTGCGCGGGCGTTAGGGGCGGACCTGGCCGGTGCCGCGGAGCTTGTATTTGTAGGTGGTGAGGGCCTCGGCGGCAAAGGGGCCGCGGGCGTGAAGCTTTTGGGTCGAGATGCCGATCTCGGCACCCAGCCCAAACTCGCCGCCGTCAGTGAAGCGCGTGCTGGCGTTGGCGTACACGGCCGAGGCATCGACCGCATCCAGGAAGCGCTCGCAGGCATCCTCGTCCTCGGCGATGATGGCCTCGGAATGCATGGTGCCGTAGCGGTTGATGTGTGCGATGGCCTCGTCCTCGTTCGCCACGACCCTCACGCTCATCTCGAGCGCCAGATACTCACGGCCCCAGTCCTCCTCGGTTGCGGCCACGTAGTCGTCGCCCTCGACAAGACCGGCATCGGCGCATGCGGCGCACGTGGCCTCGTCACCGTGAATCAGCACACCGTAGTCGTGCAGCACAACCACGACCGCCGGCAAAAACGAATCTGCCACGGCGCGGTCGACCAGCAGCGACTCGGCGGCATTGCACACGCCCACACGCTGGGTCTTGGCGTTGACGATAATGTTGAGCGCTTTATCGAAGTCGGCGGATTCATGCACGAAGATGTGGCAGTTGCCTGTACCCGTCTCGATCACCGGCACAAGCGACTCGCGCACGCAGCGCTGGATCAGACCCGCACCGCCACGCGGAATGAGCACATCGACGATGCCGCGAAGCTTCATAAGCTCGCCGGTGGCCTCGCGGTCGGTAGACTCGATCATCGACACGGCCTCGCGTGGGAAACCCTGTGCCTCGAGGGCATCGGCCAGCAACTCGGTAATCATGGCGCACGAGTGATAGGCCAGCGAACCGCCGCGCAGAATGCAGGCGTTGCCGGTGCGGATGCAGATGCCCGCAGCATCGGCCGTCACGTTGGGGCGCGCCTCATACACCATGGCGACCAGGCCCAGCGGCACACTCACGCGGGTCAGATCCACACCGCTTGCAAGCACGCGGTGGTCGAGCACGCGGCCGACAGGATCGGGCAGCTCAGCGAGCTTCTCCAGGCCGGCGGCCATGTCCTCGACGCGCTCGGGCGTCAGCAGTAAGCGGTCGAGGAGCCCCGCCGAAGTGCCCGCATCGCGCGCGGCGGACATATCGAGTTCGTTGGCGGCCACGATGGAATCGACGCCGTCGCGCAGCGCCGCGGCCATAGCGCGCACGGCCTCCTGGCGCTGGAAATCGCTCGCCGTGGCAAGCGCGCCCGAAGCGGCCTTGGCGGCAACAGCAAGA
Source organism: uncultured Collinsella sp. (assembly GCA_902489295.1). Classification (GTDB taxonomy): domain Bacteria; phylum Actinomycetota; class Coriobacteriia; order Coriobacteriales; family Coriobacteriaceae; genus Collinsella. The sequence continues at coordinate 1,700 of CABTZM010000191.1, read as the reverse complement.
TCGTGGACATACGTGGCTATATCGACCGACATGGGCGGCCCTTTCTCTTAGATGTTTGCCACCCATGGTAGCCGATTTATGCGCATCCTCGCCGACGGCGGTAGAATTGGTCAACCCGAAACACCGCAACGAATGGAAGCATCACATGGCGTTCATCACTTCGTACCACGTCCCCGGCCTCTATGTCGAGGACCACAGCATCGATGTCCCCCTCGACTGGCGCGGCCTAGAGCCCATGCTTTTGGCCGTCGGCAGTACCATGCGCCGCGGCGCCATGCCGGCGCCCATCGCCGGTGCGCCCGAGAGCATCAAGCTTTTCTACCGCGTGGTTTGCTCACCCGACCGCATCAACGACGATCTGCCGCTCCTCCTCTTTTTGCAGGGCGGCCCCGGCGGCGAGGGCCCGCGTCCGCTGTCGCCTACAAGCGATGGCTGGATCGAGAAGGCCGTTAAGCATTTCCGCGTCGTGCTGCCCGACCAGCGTGGAACGGGGCGCAGTAGCTGCGTGGACGGGCGCACGATTGCCGCCTTGGGCGATCGTGCCGAGGCAGCAGGAGCCGATGCGGCCCGCTCGCAGGCGGACTTTCTCAAGCGCCACCTCGCCAGCTCAATCGTGCGCGATTTTGAGTACCTGCGCCTGGTGGGCTTTGGCGGCAAGCCCTGGGCCACACTCGGGCAGAGCTACGGCGGCTTTTTGACGCTGAGCTATCTGTCGCTCTTCCCCGAGGGCGTGGCGGCAAGCTTTACCTGCGGCGGCATTCCACACGTGCCGGCGAGCGCCAGCGAGGTCTACGCACACACCTTCCCGCGCATGGCGGCCAAGACCCAGCAGTATTACGACCGCTACCCCGCCGACGTCGAGCGCGTGGCGGCCCTGGCAGATGCGCTTGAGGAGCAGAAGCCCGTGCTTCCCGACGGCTCGCCGATGACGGTCGAGCGCCTGCAGCTCATGGGCAGCGACTTTGGCATGAAGCCGAGCTTTGAGCGCATGCATTGGATTATCGACCATGCTTTTGTTGATGGCGACGGAACGCTGAGCTGCGGTTCCTCGGTATCAGACAGCTTTTTGATGCGCGCCTTCGAGCGCACCAACACGCGTACAAACCCGCTGTACTGGACGCTGCAGGAGTTCATCTACGCCGACGGCGACACCATGCCCATTCGCTGGGCCGCGGCGGAAGAGAAGGCACACCGCGCCGAGTTCGACATACTCGCGCGCCCGCTCATGTTTACCGGTGAAGCCATGTTCCCGTGGATGTTTGAGCAGATGCCCGAACTTAAGCCCTTCAAGCCCGCCATGGATCTGCTGATGGAAGACACCAGCTGGGACAAGATCTACGACCCGCAGCGCCTGGCGTGCAACGAAGTGCCACTCCAGGCCGCCGTGTACTTCGACGACATGTACGTGGATTCGGGTCTGCAGCTCGACACGCTCAGCCGCGTTGGCAACTCGCATGCCTGGGTGACCAACGAGTTTGAGCACGACGGCCTGCACGGCAGCATGGTGTTCAAACATCTCTATGACGAAGCCCTCAACCGCGGATACCTGCGCCAGATCTTCTAGCAAAGGAGTGTCCCCGCCTGCCGGCACAAAAGGAGCGTCCCCAAGTGCCGCCAACGACAATGCCGCAGGTAGAGGACGGAAAGCGAAAACGCCCCTAAGCGAGCAAGGTGACGTGAAAGAGGAGGGCATTGACCTT
>CABTZM010000190.1 GCA_902489295.1 uncultured Collinsella sp. | reverse complement strand
CGGCTCGTGCGGAACTCGCGACAAACATAACCAAGCCCCACCGGGCAGCCTACCAACCAAGTCTTTTCAGCCCAGGCCCCTGTGTACCGCGCGTCTAAGACCTTCAAATTCAGGCAGCCTGACAATCGATTCTTATAGCAGAAGCCCCTTGGCCTTTAGTTTGATACAAGTTCCGCACGAGCCGGAAAGCACTTAATGTGCTTTCCGTGCGAGCAGGACTGTTCGCAGTAGCAAACTAAAGGCCAAGGGGCCCAGTCAACCTATCAGCAGCGATTACTCAGCAGCTAGTTGAATTTGAAGATCTTTGAGGCAAGACGGTATAGGCCGAGTGTGGTTTTGTCTCCGGCCCGTCCGCGCAGATTGGTGAAGAACCCGACCACGCCGTAGCGGGCACGACGATACATGCGCTCGTCGTAGGCCTTCAAATCATTCCACAGCGTCTTTAGGCGCTCGTCGGCGCAATCTTCCTCGGAAAGCTTGGTGAGCACCGAGCAGATCGCCATCATCATGGTGAAATAGCCCATCATGTACGAGCGCAGACGCGACGACTCAACATCGCTGTACAGGTGGTACGACTCCATCATGATGCGCGTCACACGGAACTGCTGGTCCAGACGCTTGACCATCGTGGCCTCGTTGACACTCTGGCCCTCGCGACCGATAAAGTAGCGATAGAGGTCGATGTCGGCGTAGTACATGGTCTTGCAACGCGGCAGCGGCACGTAGGCGTAGATGTTGTCCACATAGAACATGTGCGGCGGCATGGGAAGGTTGGACTCGCGCAGCACATCCGTGCGATAGCACAGGCTGTGCATGAGAAGGTTCTGGTCCAGGCGGAAATGACCGATCTGATCCCAGGAAAAGATCTTTTTGCGCGGCAGGGCAAATTTGTAGCCAATAGCGGTATGCGTGCCCTCGTAAACCTTCTCGTACACGTAGTTCGAGATAAACAGGTCAACGCGCTGGTCGCGCTCCTCAAAGCCACGCAGAATCGACAGCATGGTCGAAAGGGCAGCGCCGTCAAGCCAGTCGTCCGAGTCGACAACCTTGTAGTAGGTGCCCTGCGCCTCGCGCAGACCCGAAAGGACGGCAATACCGTGACCGCCATTCTCCTGGTGCACCGCGCGGATGATTCCAGGATAACGTGCCTCCCACTCATCGGCCTTATCGGCCGTCTCGTCCTTGGAGCCGTCGTCCACCACGATAATCTCGATATCGGTAGCGTAATTGCTCCCCTCCAAGATGGAGGTGATGCAATGGTCCATGTCCTTGGCGGCGTTATACGAGGGAATACCGAATGTTATGACTTTATGCATGGCAGGCGATAATCTCATCCGAAAGATCGAGGGCAGAATTGGTCACGGCGTCCATATCGTAGTAACGATACTCGGCCAGACGACCCACCGGGTGGAAGTTCGTCAGATTCTGGACGCGCTCAAGATAGCGCTCATAGAGCTCACGGTTCTCGGGCTCAAGAATGGCGTAGTACGGCGTCTCGCCCGAGCCGGGCGTATAGGCCTTGGAGTACTCCTTCATGATGGTGGTCTTGCCGGGCAGGACCTGACCGGTCATGTTCTTGAACTCGGTGATGCGCGTGTAGTCCTCGCTCGTGGTGTAGTTGACAGTGCCCACGGGCTGGAACTGGTCCATATCGAGCGTCTCGAACTTCATATCGAGCGTGCGGTACGGCAACGCACCCAAGTCGAGGTTGAACAGCTCATCGAGCGGACCGGTGTAGACGATCTCGCCACCATAGACCTTGCCGTCGATCTTGACGGTGGTCTCGTCGATCTCAAAGAGATCGCGGGCGTCTACGTCGCAGAACACGTCGATCAGGTCGTGGTCGAGCATGTGCTCAAAGAGCGCCGTGTAGCCCTCCTGCGGCATGCCCTGGAAGGGAGCTTGCGGGAAGTAGCGGTCATCATCGCCCACAAAGACGGGAACACGGCCGGTGATCGAGGGATCGATCTGATCGGGCGTCTGGCCCCACTGCTTCATGGTGTAATGCAAAAAGACGTTCTCGTAGACGTAATCGGCGACCTCGGCAAGATCCGGGTCGTTCTTCTTACGCAACTCCATAATGGGCACCTTGACATCCTTGCCAAAGGTCTCCACGAGCTTCTGATACAGCTCCTCGCCGCGCTTGTCACCAAAGGCGAGCTTGAGACTCGCATGGTTGAAGGGCACGGGCATAAGGGTACCGTTGATGTTGGCGAGCACCTTGTGCTGATAATCCGTCCACTTGGTAAAGCGCGACAGGAAATTGTGCACGCGCTCGTTAAAGGTGTGATAGATATGCGGACCGTACTCGTGGATCAGGATTCCGGCCTCGTCAGTGCAGTCATAGGCATTGCCCGCAATGTGGCTACGGCGCTCCAAAACGGCAACACGATAGCCGATGGTCTCGGCAAGACGGCGGGCGCAAACGGCACCGGCATATCCAGCACCGACGACAATCATGTCGTACGCGCCGGCGTTAAAGCCTTCAGGCAGGCCTGAGGTAATCTGCATCGATACTCCTTGTCAAAAGCCACGGGCTCGTTAGCTGGGCTTTTCTCGAACATTCTTCGAGACATATTTATCAGAGCGATTATAGCGCTAATGCGTCCTATAATGAGCTTGCCACACAAGGAAAGCTCAAGCACCGCGGCGTACATAATTGAAAGGTAAACCCGCTAGCAGCGGGTTTATTCGTGAACAGCCGGGCGCCTGGAGCTTAGCGAAACGCTTGTAAGGAGTAACATGAGCGATTTCCTAAACCGTATGAAGTCTGCCGCCAAGGCCGACCTTAAGACGATCGTCCTGCCCGAGGGCGAGGATCCGCGCACTATCGTCGCGGCCACCAAAATCATCGATGAGGGCCTGGCAAAGATCGTCATCCTGGGCAACCCCGACGAGATCAACGTTCCCGGCGCTACCGTCATCGACCCGCGCAATGCCGAGAAGCACGAGGAGTACGCGCAGAAGTTTGCCGAGCTCCGCGCCAAGAAGGGCGTTACCATCGAGCAGGCTCGCGCCCAGGTGATGGATGCTACCTACTTTGGCACCATGATGGTCAAGATGGGCGACGCCGACGGCCTGGTCTCCGGCGCCTGCCACTCCACCGCCGACACCCTGCGCCCTGCGCTTCAGATCCTCAAGACCGCCCCGGGCACCAAGCTGGTCTCGGCCTTCTTCGTGATGTGCACCGACACCCCGCAGTTCGGCACCGACGGCACGCTGATCTTCGCCGACTGCGGCCTCAACATCAACCCGTCCTCCGACGAGCTCTCCGAGATCGCCATCGCCTCCGCTCACTCCTGGTCCACCTTCATGGGCAACGTTGAGCCGCACGTGGCCATGCTCTCCTACTCCACCATGGGCTCCGCCGGCGGCGAGGTCGCCAAGAAGGTCCAAGAGGCCGTGAAGTTCTGCAAGGAGAAGGCTCCCGAGCTCGCCATCGACGGCGACCTGCAGCTCGATGCCGCTATCGTCCCCACTGTCGCCCAGCTCAAGGCTCCCGGCTCCTCCGTCGCCGGTAAGGCTAACGTGCTAGTGTTCCCCGACCTCGAGGCCGGCAACATCGGCTACAAGCTGGTCCAGCGCTTCGCCGGTGCTGACGCCTACGGCCCCATCCTGCAGGGCATCGCCAAGCCGGTCAACGATCTGTCGCGTGGCTGCTCTGCCGACGACATCGTGGGTGTCGTGGCCATCACCGCCGTCCAGGCTCAGATGGCTGAGTAGCGAACATATCCCCTCGGGACCCTACAGGGTAAAGCTCTGAAAACGTCCTCGGACATGCATGAAACCCCCGCTG
>CABTZM010000189.1 GCA_902489295.1 uncultured Collinsella sp. | reverse complement strand
CGGAAATCGCGCGCCGTTGCCGCGCCCCGCAGTGCCCGCTTCCCCCGAGAACAATTATCAGTGCAGGCCACTGACTTGTGTTTTGCCGGTGTGGTCAGGGATTCGGCAAAAGTCTACTCACTTAGTTTTGCGTGTCGCAAATCGTCCGCAACGAGACCCCCATTGCGCCAATTAGGCGCCGTACGGGTTGCGGTCGCGCTCGATGCGTTGGCGGATGTGGGCGTATTCGATAATCAGCAGCACCAGGAGTAGGGCCATGATGGCTAGGTAGCTCACCACGGCGCCCATCAGACCCAGCAGGTTGATCAGGATCACCGGCAGCACTACGCTTACGGCGAAGCAGATCAGGTAGATTTTGGTGACGTCGCCGGCATGGCGCAGCACCGTGATGATGGCGTAGATAAAGTCGATGGCCGCGGTGACGCCGCCGGCGACAACCATCAGCAGTGCCAGCGTACGGTAGCGTTCAAAGCTGAGGCCGTACATAAAGCTCATGAGGGGAATACCGGGACCTGCCATAAATGCGGCGCACACGCTGGTGATGACCACGATCAGTGCCATAACGGCAACAATAATCAGGTCAAAGCGGCGACGCTTGCGCGGATTAGCCCAAATGCTCGACAAACGCAGGAGCTGCGGTTTATAGATAAATCCAATGCTCAACAAAATGGCCTGCGCCGGAAAGAACAGGGCATTAAAGTACAGCTGATACTTGTAGGCCAGCGTGCCCTCCATCACAAACTTGGGCATGCTCTCGATGAGGTTGAACAGGAACAGCGCGCCAAAGAGCGGGGCGCACTGGATAAACAGGTGACCAGCCTCGCGCAGACTCATACGGCGCGATTTTTCGGTTTCGAGCAGGGCGAGCGGCGCGGTGACCAGCACGAGCGAGGCGATCGCGGCGATGCCCATGGCCATGGCGGCGATGGGCATGCTGCGCGTGAGGAACAGTGCCACGCTAAAGACCGCGATGACGCCGACGGATCGTAGCGTTTGGCTCATGCCGGCCAGGTAGAGTTTGTCGGCCTGCTGCAGGCGGCCCTCGTACACGTCGGCAATGCCGTCGATCACCTTATACAGGTAGACGCCCAGGCCGATTGTGGCCATCTGCGCATCGTAGCCGCGGGCGCTGCTGTATACCAGGCCGCATGCCAGCGCGAGCGCTCCGCAGATCCAGCGGTTGAGCTGGTAAGAGGCAAAGGACGTCTTTTCGTCGATGTCCGAGACCTGGAAATTGCGCACGCCGTAGTTGCACGCGATCATGATGAGCGTGCCGGTGACAAAGGCGATGGAGAACTTACCGGCTTCCTCGGCGCCCACGAGCTGTGTGGACACGATGGTGAGCAACGGAAACGCCATGCCCCACACGGCGGTGCCCAGGGTATTCCAAAGGTAGTCGCGACGGGTGGCGTGATCTTCGTACTCGGCTTCTTGCGTGGAGAAGCCGCCGCCGTAGACGGCTCCGAGCAGGCGGTTCCACCAGGCATTGACCATGCGGTGGATGGGGCCGGGCTGGCGATTGCGCTCGCGGCGACGGCGTGTGGCCTGGCTGCTGTCGGGACCGCCGGCGTTACGCTGGCTTAGCTCTTGGATTCGTGCGAGCTCCTCGGCGGTGTGCGATGCGGGGAACAGGCCGTTCTCGATGCGTCCGCCCTGCCCGTGCGCCCCGTCCGATACGGTGGGGTCGGCGACGCCATTGCGGCGGGCGATGGCGCGGCGAATGCTATCGATGGGCGTGATGCTCAAAGCGGAGTCCTTTCTATTGCTGCGCTCTAGTATAGACGCGACGGTGTTCGTTCGTGTTTTTGAACAGGTTGTTCGATAATTTCGGCGGCGCCATTCAGTAGACGGCATTTGGGGACGTTCCTTATGTGCCGGCACTTTGGGAACGTCCCTAAGTGCCGGCATCCGGGGTCGCTCCTTGGTTGTTGCCTGTTCAAGAGTGTCCCTAACGACTAGGCCGCTTGCGTGCGATTTTTGACCGTTGGGCGGGCGCTTCGCCGTTGCCGCAAAAACGTTTTTGCATATCGGGTACAACGGGCTTTACGTGAGTAAAGTGCGCGCCTCGTCCACGTGTCGCGCTTTTAAAGGAGGCCCCATGCCAGGTGTTACCCCTGCAGAAGTTCTGTCCAACTTTGGCATTACGCTGGTCGAAGATCCTGCCGAGAACCAGCCCCGCCTGCTGGTCGACCTGCCGGCAGCCGAGCTCGTCGAGCACGCCATCCGTCGCAACGAAGGTCGTATGGCCTCCAACGGCGCGCTGGTGATCGAGACGGGGGAGCGCACTGGCCGCTCGCCTAATGACCGCTTTATCGTTGACACCCCCGATGTTCACGACAAGATTGCCTGGGGTGCCGTCAACCGCCCGCTGTCTGTCGAGAGCTACGAGGCCATCAAGGCCGGCATCGTCGACTATCTCAACGAGCGCGATGTGTTCGTCACGCGCGGTATGGCTGGTGCCGATCGTAATCACACGCGCCGACTGCTTGTTGCCTGCGAGCGCGCAAGTCAGGCGCTCTTCATTAAACAGATGCTCGCCCGCCCGCTCGCCCGCGAAATCGCGCGCACCGGCGAGCCGGACTTCTGTGTGCTCGCCGCACCCGGCTATCAGTGTGACCCCGCCATCAAGGGCCTCAACTCCAGCGCCGCCGTGGTCATCAACTTCCAGGAGCGTGTGATTCTGGTCGCTGGCACCGGCTACTCCGGCGAGATCAAAAAGTCCATCTTCAGCGTCATGAATTACCTGCTACCCGTCGAGGACGATGTGCTGCCCATGCACTGCTCGGCCAGCATGGATCCCGTCACGCACGAGACGGCCGTGTTCTTTGGCCTCTCCGGCACGGGAAAGACCACGCTTTCGGCCAACCCCACGCGCCTGCTGATCGGCGATGACGAGCACGGCTGGTCCGACATGGGCATCTTCAATATCGAGGGCGGCTGCTACGCCAAGTGCGAGGGCCTGGACGCGTTTCACGAGCCCGAGATCTTCAATGCCGTTCGCTTTGGCGCCATCTGCGAAAACGTGGTGCTCGATGAGAACCGCAAACCTAACTATGATGACATCTCGATTACGCACAATACGCGCGTGGCCTATCCCGTCGAGCATATCCCCAACGCGTGGACCAAGGGCATGGGCACCACTCCGAGCGTCGTGCTGTTCCTGACCTGCGACGCCTTTGGCGTGTTGCCGCCCATCTCACGCCTGACGGCCGATGCCGCCATGTATCACTTTGTGACGGGCTTTACGGCCAAGATCCCCGGCACCGAGGTCGGCGTCACCGAGCCCACGCCCACGTTCTCCTCGCTGTTTGGCGAGCCGTTTATGCCGCTCGACCCCATGGTCTACGCTAAGATGCTCGGCGAGCGCATCGCCGACGGCCGCACGCGCGTCTACCTGGTCAACACCGGCTGGATTGGCGGCGGTTATGGCGTGGGTCATCGCATCGAGCTGGCCTACACGCGCTCACTGGTCGCTCGCGCCCTCGACGGTACCATCGAGGACAGCGAGTTTGTGCACGACGACATCTTTAACGTCGACATTCCCACCACGTGCCACGGCGTGCCCGACGGCATCCTGGTGCCGCGCCAGTACTGGCAGAGCACCGCGCGCTACGACGAGGCAACGCACAACCTGGCGGTGATGTTTGAGGAGAACTTCGAGAAGAAGTACTCGCACCTGCCCGAGTCCGTCAAGGCCGCCGGCCCGCACGCCCAGGTGTCCGCCGAGGCCCGTCATCGCGGCCGCGGGCTGCTGGGACTTCGCCACTAGCGTCGCCTCAGACCCAAAACCACCACAAAGGGGACAGGCACCTTTGTGGTGGTTTT
>CABTZM010000188.1 GCA_902489295.1 uncultured Collinsella sp. | reverse complement strand
GAAAAAGGGGGAAAAACCCCCACGCTCATTTTTCATGCGGGAGATTATCCACGCTCGTTTCGCGCCGAAGGCGTGGCCTGCGACCTCGCTTTCCTACAGCTGCTCGAGCATAGCGGCGCAACCGGCGAGCACGTCGCGGTAGGTGGCATCGAAATTGCCGGTGTACCAGGGATCGGCCACGTCGCCGGGGCGCCCGGTCCAATCGAGCAAGCGCGTAATCTTGCCGTCGGGGTCGTCGCCAAAGATGCGACGCAGGCCACGCGCGTTCTCAGCATCCATATAGACAATGTGGTCCCAGTTGCCATACTCTGCTCGACGCACCTGGCGGGCACGGTGCGCAACGACGGGAATCCCGACTTCGCGCAGCTTGGCGACCGTGCCATGATGCGGCGGGTTGCCGATCTCCTCAGTTGAGGTCGCTGCGGAATCGATGACAAACTCCGCCTCGCGCCCAGCGCGGCGCACGAGCTTGGTAAACACCAACTCAGCCATCGTCGAGCGGCAGATATTCCCATGACAGATAAACAGTACGCGTTGCATATGCGGTTTCCTTTCGATCGCCATCATCGAGCTCGAGTATCGCATCTGCGCTTACGCTCTCGCCCGCTTGCGCTCCCAGCGAGCCAACTTAATCGTCACCAGTGTAAGTGCCCAGGCTACAAGCGAGAACGCAGCGCCCACGGCGCCTACGTAGGAAATGCCAACTCCACTTACCACAGCGCCGCCCACTGCGGTGCCAAACGAGATGCCGACGTTAAACGCCATGGGCTCAACCGAACTCGCGAGCACCATCGACTTGGGATGGCGGCTGCGCGCCACGTCCATAAAGTGCGTGATGCATGACACCGAGAACAGGTACATGAGCAGCGCCAGGCTAAAGACAAAGACCAGCGCGAGCGGCATGGTGCCGCCCACGGCAAACAGCCCGAGTAACGCCGCAGCCTGCAGCACAAACGTCACAAGCAGCGCCTTCATGCCAAAGCGCGCGTCGATCCATCCGCCCAAGATGTTCGAGACCAGGCAGAACACGCCGTAGGCCATAAGCGTGGTGCTCGCCTGAACAGTGCCCATGCCCAGCACCTGCTCAAGATAAGGCGTCACGTAGCCGTAGAACACATAGACCGATCCCACGCCAAACAAAAAGATGAGCATGCCGGTGATGATGCTCGGTTCGCGTAGCAGACCCGCCTGCTCGCGGAAGGTAGCGGGTTCGTCGGTCTGTCCGGCGCGCGGCATAAACGCCACGAGCGCTCCGCAGATCAAAACGGCAAAGGTCAGCGTACCGTACATGGCCACGTGCCAGTCGAGCGTGTCGGCCACAAACTTGCCAATCGAGGTCACAAAGACCATCGCCACGGAAAACGCGCCGTACACGACCGAGATGGCAAGCGAAGTTTGCTGCGGGGACAGCAGCTCGGGGATGTACGTCACGCCCACGGCGAGCAGTGCGCCCGAGACGGATCCCAGGACAATGCGCGAGATAAACAGTACCTGGAAGTTGGGCGCCAACGCCATGACCAGATTGCCGAGCACAAAGATAATGCTGTAGCACACGAGCAGCTGGTAACGACGGAAGCGCCCCGTGCTGAGCGCAAGCACCGGCGTCGCGATGGCGTAGACCAGCGCGAACACGCTGATGAGCTGGCCCGCAGTGGCAAGTGATACGCCGAGTTCCGTCGCCAGGTCGCTTTCGATGCCGATGACCACGAACTCGGAGCAGCCGAGCGAGAATCCCAACAGCACGAGCAGCGCCAGGCAGAGCCTGGTGCGCGCGGGGGAGAGCGCGGCGGCGGTTGACTTACTTTTAGGCGTGGTTGCGGCGGTCAAGGTTGTCACTCCAATGTCGCATGAATAAGCAGGATTCAATCCCTGCAACTCTAACAGAATGTGTCGGGTGCCTGCCTCCTTTGTCGCAGGCTGCGCTTGCCTGTATAGTCGCAATACAGGCGAAGATGGTCTCAGGTACATTGCGGGCGACAGGAGATCCCATGGGTATGCACACGACAAAGGTTGTAGTGGGCGAGGGCAAGTTTGCGCTCGAGGCCCAGTTGACGGTGACGCCGCGAGGCATGGCGGTGTACGCCTGCTCGCCGGAGTTTGCGCACCTGGGCGCCACGGCGCAGGCCATTCCTCGCCCCGAGCCCGGCCGTACGGCGACGGTGAGCATCCTGGCCGTTCCGTGCCATCGAGACGAAATTCCGGCGCACGATATTGCGGCGGCGCTGGCCACGCGCTTTGGCGTGCCGGTAGTTGCAAGCACGGGTTTTCATGTGGAGAACGCGACCGCGGACGACTTGCGGCGCATGCTCGATACCACCAAGGAACTCATCGCCGCGCTCGAGGAGGCCGCAGCCCGCATTCTGCGCGCCGGCTGGGATGAAGGCGGCGCAGGCGCCGAGGTCGTGGCGGTCGATGCCGCGACCGGCGAGGCGCTTGGCCCCGTCGACCGCATCGAGGCCCATACCGGCGAGGGAATCCTGCATCAGGCATTTCTGACGCTTCTGGTCGAGGGCCAGGGCGAAGACGCGCGCCTGCTGCTCTGTCGTCGCAGTCCGCTCAAACGCCTGTGGGGCGGGGTGCTGGCCGATAGCTGCGCCGGTCATCCGCTCCCCGGGGAAGACGTCGCGGCCGCCACGGCACGTCGCATCAACGAAGAGCTTGGCATCACGCGCGAGCCCGATCAGCTCAAGCACCTCGGACACGTGGTGTACCGCGAGGACCACGGCGACGGCCGCTGCGAGTGCGAATGGTGCGAGGTCTACCTTGCCCATGTTGAGCCGGGCGAGCTGCATATCAACCAAGAGGAGATCTCGGAAGTGCGCCGCGTGGCCCTGTCCGAGCTTAAAGGCTACCTGCAGGGTCACCCCGAGCAGCTGGCCCCCTGGCTCCGCGAGGCCCTCAGCGACCCATCCATCCGTACGGATCTCGCCATGTGAAACAAAAGACAGTCCCTTTGCCACATCCAAACCGTCACAACATTCGATGAAAATCTCGAAATCGAGGAAAAGCGTCGAATGTTGTGACGGTTTTTGCCCAGAGGATCGCTTCTCATCCAAAAATCCCGCTTGACTGTATTGCCGCAACACAGCGCAACGTAAGGGGTGTCCGATAACGGGCGCCCCTTTTTAAGTGGCAACGTGGCTGCGAATCCGGAGCGCCCCCAACAAGAAAGGTGGGGAGATGGAAGCGGAAAAGAAGGCGTTTAAGATCACCAAGCGCGAAATTGGCTTTGTGCTGGGTATCGTTGTCTTTTTGCTGGTGAAGTTTCTTCCTTTGGCGGAGTTGAGCTCGACGGTCGAGCTTACGGTCGGCGGTCAGACCTGTCTGGCACTGACACTCGCCACGGTGGTGTTCTGGGCATGTGGCGTGGCGCAGCCGGGCTTTGTGGGCCTGCTCTACTGCGCGCTGCTCGTTCTGTTCAAGGTATGCGTGGACGACACGGGCGCCGCGAGCATCTCGGCGACAGTCGCCTCCACGTTTAGCTCGTGGACCAAAGCCACCATGTGGCTCGTCATTGGTGCCTACCTCATCGCCAGCGCGGTCAAGGAGTCAGGCCTGGGCGAGCGCATCGCCTATGCGTTTATGCTCAAGTTCGTGCGCGACGCCAAGTCGCTCATCATCTCGATCTTCGCGCTCACCTTTGTGCTGTCGCTGCTGATCCCGCATCCGTTCCCCCGTGCCTTCCTCATCCTCGCCGTCGTCTCGGTCATCGCCGAGTCCGCCGGCTACGGTGACGACGACAAGGGTAAGCTCGGCTTCCTCGTGTTTGCCGCTGCTGCCCCGGGCTCCATGTTCTTCCTGACGGGCGACTCCACACTCAACCCGCTCGTCGCGCAGTACAGCGCCGAGGCCGGCGGCATGAGCCCGTCCTTCG
>CABTZM010000187.1 GCA_902489295.1 uncultured Collinsella sp. | reverse complement strand
TCGTCAGCGGGCATGCACTCCTCGGGACCGCAGGCCACGAAATTCATGCCGAGCTTGGAGCAGACAACCATGAGGGAGCGAGCAACGTTATTCTTGCAGTCGCCCATGAAGACGAGGGTCTTGCCCTTGATGTCGTAGTTGAAGTTCTCCTGAACGGTCAGGATGTCGGCGAGCATCTGGGTGGGGTGCCACAGGTCGGTCAGGCCGTTCCACACGGGAACGCCGGACTTGGCGGCGAGCTCCTCGACGTCCTCCTGATCGAAGCCACGGAACTCGATGCCGTCATACATGCGGCCGAGAACGCGGGCGGTGTCCTCGATGGACTCCTTCTTGCCCATCTGCGACGAACCGGGATCGAGGTAGGTAACGCCCATGCCCAGGTCCATGCCGCCGACCTCGAAGGCGCAGCGGGTACGAGTGGAGGTCTTCTGGAAGAGCAGAACGATGTTCTTGCCCTCGAGATAGCGGTGCGGAACGCCAGCGCGCTTCATATCCTTGAAGTTCTTGGAGAGCTTGAGCAGGTACTCGATCTCCTCGGTGGTGAGGTCGAGAAGCTTGAGGAAGCTACGGCCGGAGAGGTTAACACCCATGGTTTTGATTCCTTTCGAAGAAATGAATTACGTAAGTATTAGTGTTGCCCGTTTAACGGGCGAAGCCGGTGCGGTTGTAGGGGGACCGCACCGGAAACGGAAAGACTTAGAGGTCCTCGCGCCAGAAGGGCATGCTCATGCAGCGCGGGCCGCCGCGGCCGCGGGAGAGCTCGGCGGAGGGCACGACGAGAAGGTCCAGGCCCTCCTTGTACAGCACGTCGTTGGTGACGGTGTTGCGGGCGTAGACGCAGATCTTGCCGGGCTCGACGCACAGGGTGTTGGAGCCGTCGTTCCACTGCTCGCGGGAGGCCGCGATCGGGTCGCCGCCGCCGCAGGGGATCAGCTTGACCTGGTCGACGCCGGTGGCGTCCTCCAGGACGTGCTCGAGGGTGTCCTCGATCAGGCGGATGTTCACGTCGCCCGGGTTCTTGCCGGCGGTCAGCTCGTAGACGCGCAGGGTGCCCATGATGGCGGGGTGGATCGTGAACTTATCGACGTCGATCTGGGTGAAGACCGTGTCGAGGTGCATGAAGGCGCGCGAGACCGGGATGTCGAAGGCCAGGATGCGCTCGACCTTGGAGTCGGAGTTCCAGAAGATGTTCTGGGCCATGACGTCGATCGCGGCGGCCTGGGTGCGCTGGGAGATGCCGACGGCGAGGGTCTTCTCGTTGATGTTCAGCACGTCGCCGCCCTCGGTGTGGAACTGGCAGTCGCGGCGGAAGTACAGCGAGACGTCCTTGTAGTCGGGGTGGTACTTGAAGATGTACTTGCCGTACAGAGTCTCGCGGTTGCGGGTGACCGAGTACATGCGGTTGAGGTTGACGCCCTCACCGACGACCGCGAACGGGTCGCGGGTGAAGTAGAGGTTGGGCATCGGGTCGATGATCAGGTCGGACTCGGACTCGGAGTTGACCAGGGAGTCGAGGGTCGTGGACGCCGTGAGGGGCATGTCGATCTCGGACTTGGTCATGCCGGCCATGGTCTTCTTGACGAACTCGAGGTTGTCCTCGATGGAGTCCAGCTTCTCGCGGACGGTCTGCGGCATGTGCTGGCCGCGGATGCCGGCCTCGGCGATGTACTGGTCGGTGAACTCGGCGCGGGCGCCGGGGACCTGGTCGAACACCTCGGCGACGAGGTTCTCGAGATAGAGGACCTCCACGCCCTGGTCCCTCAGGATCTGGGCGAAGGTGTCGTGCTCCTGCTGCGCGACCTCCAGGAACGGGACGTCGTCGAACAGGAGTCGCTCGAGCTCGTCGGGCGGCAGGTTGAGGAGCTCGTCGCCGGGACGGTGCAGGCAGACCTTCCTGAGCTTGCCGATCTCGGAAGGCACGTGCAGACCTTTCGTCATGGCCTCCTACCTTTCTTTCGGGCCCTTGTCAGGGCCGATTCGTTAGCGCCCCTCCGTGTGAGGCGTTATTGCTGACGACATATTTATATCCAAAATCAGCTCATACTTCCACCTTGCCCCCGAACGGTTTTTTATAGGGGGTGAACGGCATACACATATACTTCACGCATGGCACACTTCATCTTAATAAAGCGTATTTACGTGCTTAAACGCGTTTTAATCCTAAAATCAAATGGAACTAAACTTTGTTAAACCATCCTCAAATTGCATATTTCCAATAAAGCTATGAATAGAATTAGCGGTTCACACCGCGTCTCAACCATTTTCATTTTTATTCAGAAAAAAGTTTGTCCTATTCATTTCTGGTAAATAAATTACCGTTTACCAGACGCTTGATACCGTTCACCGGAAACTCAGTATAAGGCCCAGCGGATACCGGCTCGCTTTACGGCCCCATTTGTAACAACTTGACTTCTCGGTATAGAAAACGGACCCGCTTCCCCTAGGGAAACGGGTCCGTTTTCGATTATCTTCGGCTAATTTGGATAAGGCCCCCGAAGACCATCGGAATCCTAGCGATCGAACTCCGCCAGTGCCTCGCCCAAAAGCCTCAGGCCCTCACGAAGAACATCTTCGCTCGCGCAGTAGCCCAGGCGTGCGCCGCAGGGAAGCTCAAAACGGCTACCGGGGACCAGCAGCACTCCCCTCTCGGACAGCAGGCGCCTGCAGAACTCCTCATCATCCTCGGGAATATCCAGCTGGATAAACGAGGTGGACACGCCCTGCGGGGCCGTCCAGGAAACGCGATGCTGCGTATCGATCCAAGCCTGCGCGATATCGCGGTTGCCAAACACGATCTTGCGATTGCGCTCGAGAATCTTATCCTTGTGTTCAAGCACATAGGTCGCCAGGGCATCGTTGAACACGCCGCCGCAGATCATGGTGTAATCGCGATAGGTACGGATGCGGTTGGACACCTCTTCGTCGGCCAGGACCCAGCCCACGCGGGCCGCAGGCGTCGAATAGGTCTTCGACAACGAGTTGGTGACAATGGCCCTCTCGTACACGTCGACCATCGACATAAAGGCCTCGGTGTTCTCAAGCGGCAGATACACCTCGTCGCACAGCACGTAGGCGCCCACCGAGCGGGCGATCTCGGCAATCTGGCCGAGCATATCGGCATCGAGCACCGTACCGATGGGGTTCGATGCGTTGTTTATGCAGATAAGCTTGGTGTTGGGGCGCACCAAGCGCTTGAGTTCCTCGATATCGGGCTTCCAGCCGAGTTCCTCGCGAAGCTCCCAATACTCGACCTCGGCGCCCAGCGTGCGCGGAATCTCGTAGAGCGGCGCGTAGGTGGGCCACTCGGCGATAGCATGGTCGCCGGGCTCGACCACAGCCATGATGGCGTTGAGGTTAGCGCCCGTGCAGCCATTGGTCTGCAGAATGTGGTCGGGATTGACCTCGCGACGATACAGCTTGGCAACCTCGGCCTTAAATTCCGGCGAGCCCTCGATCCAGCCGTAGTTCATCTTCTCGCGGTCCAGGCGCTCGTAGAACGTGGCGCCGTCCTGTTCATCGAGCGCGCGTAGCTCGCCCATGGTGAGCGACGAGATCGTCGACTGGGCGATGTCCCACGTGGCGCTCTTCTCCCAAACGTTGAGCCATTCCTCAACGCCAATCGTCTTGATGTCCATGGCCAAGCTCCTTACAAAAGCAGTCATCCAATCGTGTTGACGTCCCTCATACAAGATTGGGGCGGTGCGAAAACCCGCACCGCCCCAATGGGAGACATCTAATGGCAGCTAGATGTATGTATTATGACCTGTACGGGTCCTTGAAGACCTTAGAGGTCCTCGCGCCAGAAGGGCATGCTCATGCAGCGCGGGCCGCCGCGGCCGCGGGAGAGCTCGGCGGAGGGCACGACGAGAAGGTCCAGGCCCT
>CABTZM010000186.1 GCA_902489295.1 uncultured Collinsella sp. | reverse complement strand
CGGCGATACCTGCCGGAATGCCATCGAGCGAGCAGCCGATGGCGGGGGAGTGCGACTGACCGAAGATACTCAGATGCAAGATGTTGCCAAAGGTCGAGGACATGCTATTCCTCCTCGAGTGTGACCTTGCCGCCCAACAGGCGGTAGTGGTCGAAGAAATCGGGATAGGACTTGTTGACTGCCTCGGCGCCGTGAATCACGACCTCGCCAGTGGCGCGGCTTGCGGCGATGGCGGCCATCATGGCAATGCGGTGATCGTTGTGCGAATCAACCTCGCCGCCGGTAAAGGCATCGACGCCCTTGATGATGAGGTCGTCACCGGCGATGCGTACTTGCGCGCCCAGCGCGGTGAGCTCGCGGGTGGTGGTGACCAGGCGGTCGGATTCCTTGATGCGCAGGCGTGCGCAGTCGCGGATGAACGTGCGGCCCTGCGCCAGCGAAGCCACGGCCGAGATAACGGGCACCAGGTCGGGGATGTCGTGGGCGCTCATCTCAAAGCCGGCGAGCTTGTCGGACTGCACGGTGGCGGCGTTGGTGGAACGCACGATGCGGGCGCCGAAGCGCGAGAGCGCAGCGAGTACGTTGCGGTCGCCCTGCGCGGAGCTGAGCGACACGCCCTCAACGGTGATAGGGTTGGCACCGATGGCGCCGGCGCACAGCCAAAAGGCGGCGTTGGACCAGTCGCCCTCGACGGCCACACTGCCGGGCGTGCGGTACGAGCCGCTGCTCACACGGAAATTCGTGACCTCGGGCTGGCCGTCCTTGGCGGGGATGCGTTCAACATTGACATCGACGCCGAAGGCCTTCATGGCCTGGATGGTCAGGTTGATGTAGGGACGGCTCTCGATAAGGCCGGTCACCTGCACGCAGGAGGGCTGGGCCAGCAGTGGCGCTGCCAGCAACAGGCCAGAGATGTACTGCGAGCTTACGTTGCCCGGCAGGATAAAGGTACCCGGGCGCATGCGTCCGCTCGTCTTGAGTGGAAAACCGCCCAGGCCCTGCAGGTCGCAGCCGGCGGCAATAATCTCGTCCGAGAGTGGGGAGAGCGGGCGGGCGCCCAGGCGGCCCTGTCCCACAAAGGTAGCCTCCGCACCTAGCGCGCAGGCGACGGGCAGCATAAAGCGCAGCGTGGAGCCGCTCTCGCCACAGTCGAGCGTGCCGCCGGCAAGGGCCTTGAGCAGGCCAAACTCAATGCTCTTCATGGTGGGGTGGACCTGGAAGCCGTCCTCGACGGTCTCGATGCGGGCGCCGAGCGCCGTGAGGCAGCGCACGGTGGCCTCAATGTCCGCGCAGGTGGTGTTGCAGGTGACGTGCGTTTCGCCGTTGGCAAGCGCGGCGCAAATGATGAGGCGGTGCGCCATCGACTTGGACGCGATGGCGGGAACGGTGCCCTTGAGCGGGGACGGGGTGATGCGGGCTAGCATGCGGATGCGTCTCCCTTCTGGCCGAGGCCTTCGGCAATTAAGTCGTGGAAGGTGGAAAGCGGCGTGCGGTCGATGCTGCAGCGGCCGATGTCGTGCGGAATCACCAGATCGATGGTGTCGCCCGCACGCTTCTTGTCGTGGAGCGCCTCGGCAAAGACGGCCTCGGCATCCAAGTCACAGCGGGTCTTGAGGCCATGACGGGCACAAAGCTCCTCAATGCGACCGGGCAGCTCGGCGTCGCAAACGCCATGCAGAGCCGCGGCGCGCGTGATGATGCCCATGCCGATCGACACGCAGTTGCCGTGTCCGAGCTCAAAGTGCTCACAGGCCTCGACGGCGTGTCCGGCGCTGTGTCCAAAGTTGAGCAGCTTGCGCTGGCTGGTCTCGCGCTCATCGGCAACGACCACGGCGCGCTTGATGTCGATATTGCGGGCGATGATGAGTGCCACGCGAGCGACGTCTTTTTTGAGAAGCTCAAGCGTGAGCGGGGTCTTCTCCAGCTCGTCGAAAAGCTCGGGATCGGCGATCACGGCGTGTTTGACGACCTCGCCGCAGCCGTCGGCGAACTGCTCGGGCGTGAGGGTCGCCAGACACCCCACGTCGGCGATAACAACGCTCGGCTGCCAAAAGGCGCCGGCGAGGTTCTTGCCGGCAGCCAGGTCGATGGCCGTCTTGCCGCCGACCGACGAATCCACCATGGCGAGCAGGCTCGTGGGGATTTGCACAAACTTGCAGCCGCGCATGTAGGTGGCTGCCACAAAGCCGGCCACGTCGCCCACGACGCCGCCGCCGAGCGCCACGATCACGTCGGAACGAGAAAGCTCGTGCTCGGCCACAAACTCAAGAATGGCAACGTAGGTCTCGGCGCGCTTATGGGCCTCGCCGGCCTCGAAGGTGCAGATGCTCACCTCGTAACCCGCCGCCTCCAGGCTTTGCTTGACGGGCATCTGGTAGAGCGGACCCACGTTGGTGTCCGTCACGATGACGGCTCGCGAGCCGCCGGCGGTGGCGCGAACTAACTCGCCTGCCTGCTCCAGCAAAAACGTGCCCACGTGTACCTGGTAGGGGCGCGCGGTGTCGATATCGATGGTAATCGCCATAAGCTTCGGTCCTTTCGACCTGGCGTGATAGATGGTTTAGTGGGAGGCCTCGTCGTCGAGCGCGCGCTTGATGCGATCGCCCTCGGCAAGGAGGTTCTCCAGATAGCGCTGGTCGCGGTCCTTGAGCGCACGGCTGTAGGCGCTAAGCGAGTCGATGAGATGGTCGATCTCGAAGGCGAGCGCGTCGGCGTCGTCGATCATGAGCTCGGACCACATCTGCGGGTTGAGGTGCGCCACACGGGTGAGGTCGCGATAGCTGCCGGCCGAAAAGCCGTGGTGGACCTGGGCGGTCGGGCTCTTAACATAGGCGTTGGAGACGACGTGCGCGAGCTGGCTTGTAAAGGCGATGACGCGGTCGTGCTCGGCGGCGCTGGTCACGCTGAACTTGCCAAAGCCTAAGGGGCGCACCATCTCGCGCACCTGGCCCAAAAGCTCCAGCTTAAGCGCGTCGTCCACCGCGGGCGGCACGAGCACGAGCGGCGCGCCCTGGAACAGGTCGGCGCGGGAGTGCGCGTAGCCCGAGAACTGCGTGCCTGCCATGGGGTGCGCGCCCACAAAGTAAAAGCCGTGCTCGCGGGCGAGCTCAAAGGCGCGCTCGCACACGATGCCCTTGACGCCCACGGTGTCGATCACCACGGGGCCCAAGATGGCCTCGGTATCGGTGGCGTCGGCGAGCGCCTGGGCGTGCGCCTCGAGCCACTCGATGCAGGCCTCGGGGTAGCAGGCAAGGACGATGATGTCGCACTCGCCGAGCGTCTCGTCGTTGAGCTCGCCGGCGACGGGGCCCATGCTGGCGGCCGTCATGACGTCATCGTCGGGGTCCCAGGCCAGCACGCGGACGCCCGCCTGCGCATAGCCGCGGGCGAAGCTGCCGCCGATCAGTCCCAGGCCCACGATGCCGGCGCATTTGGGTCCGCCCTGGTTAACGCGTGCGTTTCTCACCGTACCCATGTGCTACTCCTGAACGGTCTCTTGGCAAACGACCTCGCGGATGGCGCGGATGCGGCGCATGGTGTCGTCGAACTGGTCGGGGGTGAGGGCTTGGGCACCGTCGGACCAAGCGCGGCTCGGGTCGTCGTGGACCTCGATCTCCAGACCGTTGGCACCGCAGGCAGTCGCGGCGAGCGCCATGGGCTCAACGTAGCGGGTGTAGCCGGTGGCGTGGCTGGGGTCGGCGACGACGGGCAGGTGCGACAGGTGGTGCAGTACCGGCACGGCGTTGAGGTCGAAGGTGTTGCGGGTGCGGGTCTCGAAGGTGCGGATGCCGCGCTCGCACAGGATGACGTTGTCGTTGCCCTCGCTCATGATGGACTCGGCAGCCATAAGCAGCTCATCGCCGGGGGCGGACATGCCGCGCTG
>CABTZM010000185.1 GCA_902489295.1 uncultured Collinsella sp. | reverse complement strand
TCCACGGTGCAGAGCTACCATTCGGCGCAGATCTTCGAGGCCGTGGGCTTTACGCCGGAGTTCGTCAACGCGTACTTCGCCGGCACGGTGAGCCGTGTGGGCGGTATGGGTGTCGAGGACGTTGAGCGCGAGCAAAACGAGCGCTACGACGCCGCGCTCGCCATCCTTAAGAGCCCGGCTCCCGATCAGCTGCCCACGCTGGGTCTGACCAAGTGGCGCCCGCTCGGCGGCGAGGATCACCTGATCGACCCTCAGACCGTCTACCTGCTGCAGACCGCCTGCCGTGAGGACAGCTACGACACCTTTAAGGAGTACAGCGCCCGTCTGCACCGTACCGGCCGTGCCGTGCGCCTGCGCGACTTGCTCGACTTTGATGCCAGCGGCCGCACGCCGGTTTCGCTCGACGAGGTCGAGCCCGCGCTCAACATCGTCCGCCGCTTTAACACCGGCGCCATGTCGTACGGCTCCATCAGCAAAGAGGCGCACGAGTGCATGGCTATCGCTATGAACCGCCTGCACGGACGCTCCAACTCGGGCGAGGGCGGCGAGGACCCGCGTCGCGAGACCCCGCTGGCCAACGGCGACTCCAAGAACTCCGCGATCAAGCAGGTGGCAAGTGCGCGCTTTGGCGTGACGAGCCGCTACCTGTGCAGCGCCTTCGAGATTCAGATCAAGATGGCCCAGGGCGCCAAGCCCGGCGAGGGTGGCCACCTGCCCGGCAAGAAGGTCTACCCCTGGATTGCCGAGGTCCGTCAGTCCACGCCCGGCATCGGCCTGATCTCGCCTCCGCCGCATCACGACATCTACTCCATCGAAGACCTGGCCGAGCTCATCTTTGACCTTAAGAACGCCAACCCCGGCGCACGCGTGTCGGTCAAGCTGGTCAGCGAGGCCGGCGTCGGCACCATCGCCACCGGTGTGGCCAAGGGCGCTGCCGACAAGATCTTGATCAGCGGCCACAATGGCGGCTCGGGTGCCGCTGCTCGCGATTCGATCTGGCACGCCGGTCTGCCGCTGGAGCTTGGCCTTGCCGAGGCTCAGCAGACGCTGCTGCGAAACGGCCTGCGCTCGCGCGTGGTACTCGAGGCCGACGGCAAGCTCATGGACGGCACCGATGTTGCCGTCGCCTGTCTGCTGGGCGCCGAGGAGTTTGGCTTTGCGACCATGCCGCTCATCTCGATGGGCTGCCTCATGCAGCGCGACTGCCAGCAGGATACCTGCCCCGCCGGCATCGCCACGCAAAACTGCCGCCTGCGTCGCGGCTTCCGCGGCAAGCCCGAGCACGTCGAGCACTTTATGCTCTTTGTTGCCGAGCAACTGCGCGAGGTCATGGCGAGCCTGGGCTTCCGGACCGTCGACGAGATGGTCGGCCATCCCGAGTGCTTGCGCCAGATCGAGGTCCCGGGCAACCGCAAGGCTAACCTGCTGGATCTGTCGCCCGTGCTGGCAAGCGCGACCTGCGAGTTTGGTGCCCACATCCCGGGTGCCGACGGCCGTCACTTCCTGCCCCAGATGGCTGCGGACAGCGAGCTCGACAAGACGCTCGACTCCACGTTGTTTGTGCCCTATACGGCCGATGCCCGCGCGCACCTGCGCCCGATTCGCTTCCGCGCCGATATCGCCAACGTCAACCGCTGCGTGGGCACCATCCTGGGTAACGCGGTGACCAAGGCACATCCCGAGGGCCTGCCCGCCGGCTCCATCACCATCGATTGCGATGGATCGGCTGGTCAGAGCTTTGGCGCCTTCCTGCCGCGCGGCATTACGCTCAACGTGTGCGGCGACGCCAACGACTACTTTGGCAAGGGCCTTTCGGGCGGCGAGGTGTCGGTGCGCCCCAACCCGCATGCGACCTATAAGTTCGACGAAAACATCATCGTGGGCAACGTTGCGTTCTTTGGCGCCACGAGCGGCCGTGGCTTCATCAACGGCCTGGCCGGCCAGCGCTTTGGCGTACGCAACTCCGGTGCCACCGTGGTGGTCGAGGGTTGCGGCAACCACGGCTGCGAGTACATGACGGGTGGTCTGGCGCTTATTCTGGGCGAGGTTGGGCAGAACTTTGCCGCCGGTATGACGGGCGGCGTGGCCTATGTCTTTGACCAGTACGGCACGCTCGATGCCCGCGTGAAGCACGAGAGCGTCGAGCTTAAGGCCCCGACGGCTGGCGAGCTGGCGCAGATTCGCGAGCTCATCCAGGAGCACGTGGACGCGACACAGAGCCCACGCGGCATTAAGCTGCTCTACAGCTTTGAGACGATGAGCAAGCACTTTGTGAAGGTCATTCCGACCGAGTATGAGCGCGTGCTGGCGATTGTCGCCGCCGCCGAGGCTGTCGGCAAGACGCATGCGCAGGCCGAGGAGCTGGCGTTTGACATTGTGACCGGTCGCGCGAGTGCCGCGGATGTCGCTCGCTTCGATGTGGCGGGTGGTGTTGCTGGTGCTGTGCCCGCCGCCGCCAGCTCTGTTGCTTCGACCAAGAAGGAGGCGTAAGTGCCATGGGTAAGCCCGGTGCTTTTCTTGATATCGATCGCGTGACCCACGAGCTTCGCCCCGTGGAGGAGCGCAGCCGTGATTTCGATCCGCTGTACGTGGAGCTCGACGACGATGCACGCCGTGCCCAGGCGAGCCGCTGCATGATGTGCGGCGTGGCGTTTTGCCAGATGGGCGCGAGCTTTGGCAAGGCACGTCCGAGCGGCTGCCCGCTGCACAACTTGATTCCCGAGTGGAACGAACTGGTGTACCGCGGCCGCTGGGATGAGGCTGCCGAGCGCCTGTCGCTCACCTCGCCCATGCCTGAGTTTACGAGCCGCGTGTGCCCGGCGCTGTGCGAGGCCGCGTGCAACCTGGGTTCGGTCGACGGCCAGCCCACGGCGATCCATGACAACGAGCGTGCGATCAGCGACCATGAGTGGGCAAACGGTGGCCCACGCCGCTTTGAGCCGGCGGGGGAGGGCGCACCCACGGTTGCCGTGGTGGGCTCCGGTCCTGCTGGTCTGGTGGCAGCATGGGAGCTTGCGCGTCGCGGTGCCCGCGTGACAGTGTTTGAGCGTGACGATCGCCCCGGCGGCCTGCTCATGTACGGCATTCCCAACATGAAGCTCGAGAAGTCCGTGGTCGAGCGTCGCGTGGCGCTCATGCGCGAGCTGGGTATTGTGTTCGAGCTGGGCGCCGATGTAACGGACCCTGCGGTGGCGGCCAAGCTCAACGGCTTTGACGCTGTGGTGGTGGCTGCTGGCGCCCGTGCCCCGCGCGGTCTTTCGGCTACGAACGTGGACGCCCCGGGCGTGGTGTACGCCGTGGACTATCTGACGGCTTCGACCGTGTCGGTTCTCGACGGCGGCGAGCCCGCGGTCGATGCGCGTGGCCTGGACGTTGTGGTCATTGGCGGCGGCGATACCGGTAACGACTGTGTGGGTACCGCCGTGCGCCAAGGCGCGCGCAGCGTGCGCCAGTTTGAGTTCTTGCCGGCTGCGCCCGATAAGCGCGCGGCGAGCAACCCCTGGCCGCAGTGGCCCAACGTGAAGAAGACCGACTACGGCCAGCAGGAGGCTATCGCTGCCATGGGCGGCGAGATGCGCGCTTGGGGCGTGGACACGCTCGAGGTGCTGCTGGACAAGAAGGGCGCGGCTGCGGGTCTGCGCGTGGTCGATCTGGATTGGTCGGCCGGCAAGCCCGAACGCATTGCGGGCTCCGAGCACGAGGTGCCGGCGCAGCTGGTGCTCATCGCCTGTGGCTTTACGGGTCCGGAGCACAGCGTGTTCGATGCAGTGAGCGTGCCTGTTGCCACCGCTGGTCGTCCGCTGCCGGTGATGGCTGCCGAGGGCTCGCATCTCGCGGCTCGCACGGAGGGCGGCGCCGCGGGTGCCGCGCCGGGGGATGGGGCGGGGG
>CABTZM010000184.1 GCA_902489295.1 uncultured Collinsella sp. | reverse complement strand
GGCCTTTCAATCACCTAGAGCGCAAAAACAGGCGTGAGGGACTCACTGTCGACCGATCGTATTCGCATCACGCCACCACCAGTTGTTGAGAGACTTCATCGTGTTCTTCATGTTGGTGGCTCCTTTCGTGATGCCGTGGCGCGGTCGCACCAAGTTGCTGTTGCGCTGCACTATAGCACAGCGAAGTGTGTGCGGGGAAATCTTTTTTGAAAAGATTTCAAGCGGGTTTCCCGCCGGTCAAAAGGCGGGTTAAGCGGGCGAGGTGACTCATGTGCCCCGCCCGCTCAGCTAGGACATGAGGGTCTTAGGCCTTCTTGCGACGATAGATCACGTAGACGCAGACACCGATGATGACGACGGCGCCAACGGCCATGGCGGCCATGTTGTTGCCCTCGGACTTCTCCTCGGTGACCTCTTCCTCTTCGGCCTCTGGCTCGGTCACGTCCTCATCGGAAAGGGCCTCGTCGGCGTAGGTGATGGATTCGACCAGGCAGTCGTTGTCGGCATCGTAGTCGCTCGGGACGAACTCCTCGGAGAAATCGCCCTCCTTGAGGTAGTCGCGCATCTCCTCGAGCATGGCCTTGCACTTAACATAGGTGTTCTTGGTTGCAGCCTTGCCGGCCTTGTTGGCCAGGGCGGTACGGGCCTCGGTGCCTTCTTCGGCCTGCATGGCCTCGTCGACGGTCAGGTTCTGCTCGATGAGTTCCTTCTGCAGGGCGTCGAGATAGGCGCGGACGCCGGTGGCGCAGTGGTCGCGGTTCTCATAGGCGAGCGTGTTGATGTCCATGAGGACGTAGTTGATGGAGTTCTTGGGCTCCTCGTTGTTCACGACGTCTTCCTCTTCGCAGTGATCGAAGGAGACATCCTGATCGCTGAAGTAGGGGCTGACCTCGGTGAGCAGTGCGGAGTAGAAGGGGATGGCGACGGAGAATTCGGCGTTGGAGAGCATCTCCCACTGAATGGTCGCGATCTCGGGGTCCATGCCCTGACGGATCTGGAAGGTGTGGATCTCGGTGTTGCGGTTGGAGCCGATGGCATAGGCGCCGTCGGTGTTGGCGTTGAGGCCGGCGACATTCTCGCCGCGAGCGGCGAAGGAACGAATCATCTCAAAGGTGTTCCAGTCGGACTTGCCGGGCTGGAAGAACAGCGGCTGCATCTCGTGGACCAGGGCGCCGGTCGTGGCGCGAGCCTCTTCGCGCTCGTCCTTGACGATCTCGTAGTCGGTGCCCTCGGCAAGCGGAGCCATGAAGTAATCACGACCCTGGATATAGCGCGACCACTGGTGCATACCGGCCTCGCTAATCTCCTCGCCGTAGGTCTTGGCGACGTCGAACTTGCCGTCGGTGTACTCGGCAAAGCCCTTCTCCTTAGGCATGGACTCGATGCCTTCGGAATGGAGACAGTTCTCGGTGTCATCGAGGTCGACGTTATAGGTGAGGTTGCCGATGTTGGGGTTGAGCGAGGCGATGTCATCGGCGAGCTTCATAGCAATCCACTGATGGCCGGAAAGCGCGGCGAACAACCAGGTCTCGGTGCTGTCGGCGATGATGATCTGGTCGTTGGAGCAGACGCCCTGCTCGTCGATCAGGCTGCCGATGAGTTCGACGCCCTCGCGGGCCGTGGCGCTCTCGCCCAGGATGACGCTGGCATAGCTGTATTCGCCAATGCCAGTCTCCTCGGTGATGGGGTCGGCCTCTTCGGCCTTCTCGTTATAGGAGGTGCTCAGCGTGGCAGAGCAGGAGACGCCCTTCTCGTTGATGCCTGCCTCGGAATATGCGTCGTAGCGATCTTCCCACTGCGAGGGGTTGTCGCGAACGAAGGTGTAGCGGTAGGTTGCGCCCTTGGACTTGTACTCAAAACCGGACTCGACCGAGGTGTACTCGTTGCCGTCCTTGTGTGCGGGCTCAATGCCAAAGTGCTTGACATAGCGCGGACCGAAGTCCTCGGAACGGCCGTAGTACGTGTTGCCGTCTGCCGTGAGCTTGCTGCCCATGTAGATCTGGGTGCAGGCGAGTGCCGAAGTCGGCATGGCCATGATGGCCGCTGCTCCAAACGCAAGGCCGCAGCCGAGCTTCTTGAGCGTGTTGACAGGATGAGTAAACCTCATAATCCCTCCCAACTGTTGAAACCCCGCGAAACCGTACGGAGTTTCAGCTAATAAATACATCTACTAGCCTAAAGGAAGTGTAAAGAGTATTCACTCGACAACAGCTTTTACTCGATGAGCGTGTGGAAATATACGATGAACGGATAATAATACTCATTTTATGGCTTTAGTTAAATAAAGGCACCCTGCATTTACTGTAGCTGAATAAAGCATTAGACGGTGCTCAAAAAGAAAACTCTCCCGCTGTTTAGGATTTGCATAAACAGCGGGAGAGTCGATAACTGGATGAATATCATACCAATGTGGATTTACTTCTTTCGGCGGTGAATCACGTTGATGGCGTAACCGACGAGCATGGCCAAGACGATGACAATAAAGCCGATCAGGGGATTGTCGTTCATGGGGTCCTCCTATTTTCCGAGCGGGGAGAATTCGTCGACGATGAGGTCGAGGCATTGCGGAAGCGCGCGGGCTCCAAAGACGCCCGAATTGCTGGAGATAATCTCGCCATCGAACTGCATGCCCAGCGACGGGGTGCAGGTGATCTTGGCTTCCTTGGTCTGGATGATCTTGAACTGCGGGCGGCCGAGTACCTTGCCGGCGGGGTCGAGTGCGGCGGTGATCACAGTCGGTAGAAGCTGCACAGTTTTTACGGGTTCGATGACCGCAATGTCGACCATGCCATCGTTCATACGGCAGTCGGGGAACAGGTTGATGTCGTTTTGGATGACCGAGGTGTTGCCGGCCATGCAGCAGATGCCGTCGAGCTCCTCGACAATGCCGTCGTGCTCAATCGTAAAGTGCGCCACCGTGGGATTGGGCGTGGCGAGCGCGGACAGGAAGTAGGCGATTTCGCCGATGTCGTTTTTGGTGGGGGCGGCCTTCATCATTATTTCGGCATCGTAGCCCGATCCGGCGATGATGATGAAACCATGGCGCTTCTCGTTGCCGTCCTCGTCGAGCCAAAAGAGCTCGCCCATGTCCACTTTGACCGTGCGACCGGCGCGGCAGGCCTTGGCGAGCGCCGCCGCCTCAGGGGCATTGCCGATGTTGTTGAAGAACAGGCAGGCCGTACCGGAGGGGAAGACGAGCGTGGGGACACCGCATCCGCGCATCTGATCGAGCACGTTGGAGACGGTGCCGTCACCGCCCGAAACGACCACGCGGTCAAACTCGCGCACGTCTGCCACGGCGTCCTCGGGCTCCATGCCATCGCCGATAAAACGCATCACGACCTCGTCGCCGCCCTGCGCGAGGGCGTGCGTGAATGCGTAGATTTCATCTGAGCTGGGGCCCGATGCCGGGTTGTGGATGATAAGGCAGCGCATACTTACGTTCCCGTTCTGTGACTAACCGAGTATAGTTGTAAGGCAATGCCGATATCCTACCCGTGTTTTTCGGGCCTAACCTTATTCGATGGGTTGATATGTACATTTCCACACATCAGGCTCTACTCGACTTTTGCCAGCGCGCCCGTGAGTTCGACGCGATTGCCGTCGATACCGAGTTTTTGCGCGAGCGCACGTTCCATCCGCGTCTATGTTTGGTTCAGATTGCCACCCCTGCTGAGAGCGTCGCGGTCGATCCCCTGGTAATCGACGACCTATCGCCGCTGGCCGAGCTTATGGCCGACGAGAGCGTGACCAAGGTCTTCCACGCGTGCTCGCAGGATATGGAGGTCATGCTCCATACCGTGGGCGTGCTGCCACGACCGATTTTTGACACGCAGGTGGCCGCCGCCTTTTTGGGCGAGCGCCAGCAGATTTCGTATGGCGCGCTTGTTCAGACGTT
>CABTZM010000183.1 GCA_902489295.1 uncultured Collinsella sp. | reverse complement strand
TGGCTCGCCCGCTTTTTCATCGCGCTAGCGCTTCTTTGGGATTGACCTAAGGCGAGCGAACCATAGGGCTGCGGTACCCGAGGTCAGGAGCGCGGTGATGCAAGCGGCGATGGGAGCTGATCCCGTTGCCGGTAGGTCCTGCGGTAGGGTACAGCGTTGAATGACACTGTCCTCGTCATGTGACTCAAGTTTATCGCCGCCGCCGTTGCGGCAAAGATCGACGCGTGCGCTGTTGGTGAGTGCAGTTTGGGGTGTGTAAGCCGACGTTGCCTGCATGTGCACGACTGCGCCCCGAGCATCTGTGCCAAGGATTGCTTTGGCATCGTCAAGGTCGTCGTGCTCATCTTTGAGATCATCACGGGTCCAAGAATCCGTATCGCTTCGAGTCGTAAAGTCGGCGGCTACCGCACCGTATTCAATGCGAATGCCCGTCACGACGGTATTGGATGCAAGGTCGAGTTCTTTCGCCTCGAGTGTGGCGGATTCCGTGGTCGAGACATCCGCCTTCCAGAGGTGCCAGCCGTCGTAATCGACGAGGCGGCAATCTTCACCCAGACTCTCTTTTACTTCGTCGGACTCAAGCCAAGGATTTTCGTGCCCATCGTCAAGCGTCGCGTTTGCCGGCTCATCGACGTCTGTCGAGTCCAACGGCGTCGTGCGATACCACACGTTGCACAGACCGTTGAGGTCGCCGATGGCGACGGGGGTTTCGATTGAGACGAATCTCGCCGTGCCGTCTTTGGCGCACTCAAGATCATCGGTAATCGTAAACTCATCAACCCAAGTAGCGGAATCGTTTCGAGCATCGATGGTATAGGAGAAAAGCCCATCCGTATTGGTTTGCATCGCGGCGCGGTTTTTTCCATCGCCGTTAGCCAACAGACCCTTCCCGATAGGTTGGACAAGTTCCTGACGCTTGTCGACCTGTCCTTTGATCTCGATGGGCGCATCCTTCATCGCGACGGATTGGACTTCTCCCGTATCCTTTATTTCAAACGTTATCTCCTCGGCAAGGTCATAGGTCCGCGGAGACATCGTTTCGCGCAACGAGTAGGTGCCGGGTGCAAGATGTTCGATGCGGTGCGGCTTGTCGGATGAGGTCCAGGAGTCTATTTCGGTTTTATCGGGACCATATAAGGTGAGCTGTGCGCCTTTCACTTCCTGCTCTCCGCTTGCATCGACCTTGGAGATATCAACCTTGGTGTAATCGTCGGATACGTTAAGCCGTGCTTCCACAACGGGTGTTTTCTGGTCGGCATAGGTAAGGTCGACGATATGGTGCGTCCGGTCGAGTAAGAAGCCGGTCGGCGCTTGAGTCTCGACAACCTCGTAGCGCGCGGTGCCAGATCCCAGCGGGAGGTCGTCCGCGCGTGCTTCTCCAGTTTCATCCGTCGTGACGGTAGCGACAGCCTCGCCGTCGAGCGCGGCAATGCTACCGTCGGGGCGCACGATATCACCTGAGGCACGGATCTCAAAGATGGCGCCCGCGAGGCTGCTGCCGTCTACGGCATCGGTTTTAACGATCCTGATGTTTCCGGTCGCGGCGTGGTCATAATACGAGACGATTGCAACGGGCGTTAGGTTTATATCGGCGGGTATGTTTACCTCGATCTCTCCGCCGACAAGATAGGGCTCTTTGGCCGAGGTTTCGCGTACATAATAGGTGCCCGGCACGAGCGATTCGGGCAGTGTGACGGTGCCGGTCGCGTCAGTCGTAAAGGTGTCCATTACGTTATGTGCTGGATACCAGCATGCTTGTGAGACAGGTTTGTGATTGCTGTCGAGGAGTTGGAAGGTGAATCCGGCTAGGGGAACAGAGGCGCCTGTTTGGGCATCGCGTTTTACAATCTGGAGATGCGTCGACAGAGCGTGGTTGTCCACGATATATTGAAGCTCGGCGCCGTCGGAAATCTGATTGGCCTCGACGGTCCATTCCCCCGCACGTTTAAAACCCTCGGGGACGGTTTCCGGAACCTCACGAACCGTGTAGCCGGCGCGGTCGTATGGGACGGCTCCGTGGACACCGGCTGGTCGCTTGCCTGTGCCGAACCATGCTTCGGGCTGGTCTTTGGTGGAGGCAAAGCCATAGATGTTTGTAGTCAGTGTGCCAACAACCTGCTGAGAGCTGTTACTGACAACCTCAAAGACAACATCTCCTGCCGGCTGCTCCAGGCCGGATTGATCGCTATTGCCGTAGTCCTTGAATTTGGAAATCTCAAGGTCAAACGCAATGGGGATATTGGAAACGCGAGATTCGATCTCGACCACGCCTGAATCGCCGAGTTGGTCGGCTCCAACGGTGTAAGACCAACTGTCACCGGAGGGCAAATAGCCCTCGGGCGCCTTCGATTCATAGATGGTAAAGGTTCCCAGGGGGACATCGGTGAGGGTAGCTCGACCGCTTTCATCGGTCCTGAGAGTTTGTGTCCATCCAGGGGTTGATTGCGATACGCACACGAATTCTGCTCCTGCGAGCGAAGCTCCAACTTGGGGGCCTGCATTCGTTGCGGCGTCGAGCTTTACAATGCGCAAGGTAATGGTGCCGGGTTGTTCATCAATGGTGACGTATCCGCCGTTATTCGTCGTGGTAAAGGCAATGCGATCGTGCAGGGGGATATAACCAGCTGGCGCTGTTGTCTCAACTAGGTAGTATGCCGTGTTGGGTAGGAGTGTTGCCTGCGCTCGACCGTTGCTGTCCATCTGGACGGTGCCGACACGCGCGCCGCTGGCGCTCTCAAAAACATCGAATGTTGCCCCGTCAAACTGATAAGTATTGTTTCCGCTGGTAATGGCAGCGTTTGCAGACTGCTTTTGGAAGGAAACAGAGACCGCCGGCAGTACATAGAGCATGTCTTGACGTTTGCTGCCGCCCGATACGGTTCCTATATAGCGCCGCGCGCGGTGCGGAGCGGCTTTGATGCTTCCTGATTTTGCGCTGTCGTGGAGCCACCGCGCAGCCGCCACGACTTCATTGTCGGCGGTAAAGTGCCCGCTCTTGGTTTTGCCCTGAGCGGTCGTGTAGGAGTAGGTGCCGTCGACATGGGTAGTGCCGTTGAGCATCCATACGGCAAGCTGGGTGGCGGCGCGGGCGCGATCGGGTGAAAGATGGTAACCGCCAAACGACGTGGCGGTAGGATATCCGTGACAAACGATTGCCGCGAACTCGTCGTCGAGCCACACCCAGCCTTGATCAAAGTTGAGCCATGGGCCGCCCGGCTTGGTGGGGCCGGGGCGCTCCTGGTTCATGCAGTAGGCAATCGAGGCGTCTTGAGCTTCATACTTGCCGATGAAGAAGGGCCCACAATCATCGCTAATAGTGCGGAAGCCGAGCTGGTCGTAGCCATCGACGGCAAATGCGGCTCCCGGTGCCAGACAGCCGAAAAGCAGGAAGAGGAGCAGGAGCAGCGGGCCTGTTGCGATTGCGCTGTGGACAGAGTGCGTGGGTGCGTTGGACATGGCTGCTCCTTATCCCTCGTGCGCCGCATGGGGAGGTTGCGACGCGTGGGATGAGGCTACCCCCGAGGTTCATGCGAGTAAGTACCGGAGCCTGACCAAAAGCTTGCCCAATTCCTGACAAATTGAGCTCAAATACAACAATCAAGCAAAAGCGCAGGTAGAAGATAAGGAGAACAGGAGGCCAAAGGTCCTCGTCTCCACAATTGATGCGATTTTCAAACGAATCTCCACAGCTAAAACAAGCATCGCCACCCTTGTATCGAACAAGACAACCGCGTTATACTAGCCAACACACAAGCGGGCATCGCCAAGTGGTAAGGCATCAGCTTCCCAAGCTGACACTCGCGGGGTCGAGTCCCGTTGCCCGCTCCAGCTAGAAGCACAAACACGGCACCATCACGGGGCCGTGCTTTTTTCCATAAAACGCCCGGGCTCGAAACCGCCCGGGGGCG
>CABTZM010000182.1 GCA_902489295.1 uncultured Collinsella sp. | reverse complement strand
TCGGTGCACACGACGTCGCAGGGGTTGGAGATGCTCACGAAGATGCCGTCGAAACCGGCATCGACGATGCGCTTGGCAAAGGTGCGGGCGGCGTCGGTGGTAAAGAACAACTCGCCGTCGCGATTGCCGGCGGCCAGCGCGACCTTACCGGCGGCGTTGACGATGACGTCGCAGCAGGCAAGCTCCTCGTAGTGGTCGTAGCAGTTGACGATCTTGGTGTTATACGGGACAAACGAAAGGGAGTCGCGCAGGTCCTGAACCTCGGACGTCACCTTGGCCTCGTTGATATCGCACAGGTACAGCTCATCGGCAATGCCCTGCATAAGCAGGCTGTTGGCGACATGTGCTCCTACGTGGCCCTGGCCGACCACACCGATCTTACGCGTCTGGTACATATGAGTATCCTTTCGGCCGAGTTTTTCGCGTTGAAACATTGTAGCGTCCTGCCGTCACTTTGCTAGACTAAAGCGCCGTAGATTTTTGGGACATGCCTTAATTTCTACTTTTGAGGCGTTTTGGGCCGCTGACGGCATCGCGGGGCGATGTGCTCGCGCGAATGGGGCCGCTCGTTGTACCATAGCTGCAACTGACTCGTAAGGAGCATCCATGCCCATTCGCATTCCCGACGCCCTCCCTGCCGCCGCGCAGCTCGAGAGCGAGAACATCTTTGTCATGACCGAGTACCGCGCGCTGCATCAGGACATCCGCCCGCTGCGCGTGCTCATCCTCAACCTCATGCCCACCAAGATCGCCACCGAGACGCAGATCATGCGCAAGCTCTCCAACACGCCGCTTCAGGTGGAGGTGGACCTGCTGCGCACCAAGACGCACGAGGCCACGCACGTGAGCGCCGGCCACCTGGAGACGTTCTACCGCACGTTCGACGACATCCGCGACATCCACTACGACGGCCTGATCATCACGGGCGCGCCGGTGGAGCAGATGCCGTTCGAGGAGGTCGACTACTGGCCCGAGCTCTGCCAGATCATGGACTGGTCCACCACGCACGTGCATTCCACGCTGCACATTTGCTGGGGCGCGCAGGCCGGTCTGTACCACCATTACGGTATTCAGAAGTACGATCTGCCTGCTAAGGCGAGCGGCGTGTTTGAGCATCATCTGGTGAAGCCGCAAAGCCCGCTGGTCCGCGGCTTCGACGACCGCTTCTATGCCGTGCACTCGCGCAACACCGACGTGCGCCGCGAGGACGTGGAGGCCGAGCCACAGCTGGAGGTCGTTGCCGTGTCCGACGAGGTTGGACTGTACATCGTCAAGTCGGTCGACAGCCGTCGCTTCTTTGTCTTTGGCCACCCCGAGTACGACACCGACACGCTGCGCCTGGAGTACGAGCGCGACGTGAAGCGCGGGCTCAACCCGGAGGTGCCGGCGCATTACTTCCCAAACGACGACCCCACGGCCGAGCCGCGCAACGTCTGGCGCAGCCAGGCTCAGCTGCTCTACACCAACTGGCTCAACTACTACGTCTACCAGACCACGCCCTACGACCTGGCTCGAGCCGGCGAGGAGCACTAGGCGGCTGCGAGGCCGTGGCTGTTGCCGTGGCACGTGACGAGCGTGGAAAATCGGACACACGAGAGTGGATTTTCAGACGCCTGTTCAATGAGAGTGGATAATCTCCCACTTTTGGCTCGATAAGGAGCTCAAAACGGGAGATTATCCACTCTCATTTTTTCGGCATATACCGAGCCGGTGGCTTGTCACGCGTCGAGCGCGTGTAGGCAACGTTTCAATATGGGTAGTCTCGAACCGCAGCATATTTTCTTTCCGAGAAACATATGGAATAAAGGTCTCTAAATGTGAAGAGAGGGACCTTTCGGCAATCGCTTTACCTGCGGAAATACGCCATTAGTTGAAAACGCCTAAAATCGTCAAGCTTTTGGTCAGCTTTTGGTCGGCATTTTGTCAGACTCCGCATGAAACCGTTTGGTACGTTTGCGCCATTCCAAGAGCTGGGAGGCGACATGGGAAACGCGACGGCGAATCAACGGCTCGAGAGCCATATCAAAGCATGCGAGCAACAGATGAGTTGCGTGTACGCGCGCACAGCGGCGGAAGCAAAGCAGATTGAGCGACGGGTGGCGGCGGGGAGCCTCGAGGTGGTCATGCCAGGGCTGTATGCGCGCCCGGAATATTGGTCCGAGCTCAAGTTTCGGCAGCGCTACCTGCACCGGGTGCGGGCGCTCGCGCAAAAGCACCCCGACTGGACATTCTGCTCCTATACGGCGGCCGCGATTTACGGCCTTTCGGTCTCGTATGCCAATTTGACGCACATCCATATCGCCGTGACGCCGACGCAGTCGACGACGCCGAGCTCTAAGATCGTTCGCCATCGCTATGTTCGACGTACGAAGGCCAGCCAGATGGATATTGCCGTTACCGATATCGAGCAGACGATAACTGATTGCCTGGTTGACGCGTCGTTTGTCGAGGGCCTGATCATTGCGGACTCGGTGCTCCACGAGCAGCTTATGTCCAAGCAGCATCTCATCGAGACGGTCGACAAGCTGGGCCTGAATCGTCGAGGTGTGGTGACGGCGCGCAGAGTTGCGCAGTATGCCGATGGCTTGTCGGAAAGCGGCGGCGAGTCCAAGGCACGCGCTTTGATGATTGAGCGCGGCTGGCAGGTTCCGGAGCTGCAGATTGAGCTGTTCGACCCGGTTGAGCCGGGAAAGCCATATCGCGTTGACTACTTGTGGCGCGTGGGCGACCGGTTGATTATCGGGGAATTCGACGGATTCATTAAAAGTGAGAAGGCGGTGGAGGAGGGCAAGCTCGCAAAGGCGCAATTTGACGAGCGTCAGCGCGAGTCGAGACTTTCGATGCTCGATAACTGCAAGGTTGTGCGCTTGTGCTGGGATGATCTGAAGGACCCGAAAAAGCTCGATCGCAAGCTTAAGGTTGCCGGTGTGCCGCGCGTGAGCTGAGACTGTCGAGGGGTGGGGCGTTCGCTCGCGCCCACATGAGCGTGGAAAATCGGACACACGAGCGTGGATTATCGGACGCCTGCTGGAGGAGAGTGGATAATCTCCCACTTTTGGCATGAAACTAGGCTGAAAGTGGGAGATTATCCACCCTCATTCTGTGCGGTGCGGCACGCCGGCATTTAGGCGCTGATGATGTTGGGCAGCGGCAGGTCGTGGGCGTCGGCGGGGACATGCTCGACGCGCTGCTCGTCAAAGGCGATGCCGACGATTTGACATGATGCCGAGACCGTGGACAGGTAGCGGTCGTAGCAGCCGCCGCCGTAGCCTAGTCGTGCGCCGGTACGATCGAAGGCAACAAGCGGTACGACGATCATGTCGAGTGCTTCAGCAGCCGCGATGGGGAAGCGGTCGCTGTCGATATCCGTGGCTGCGAAGGTCCGCGTGGGGCGAGCGATAAACGGAGCCGTGTCGACGTCGCCGGCGGCGACTGCTCGCATGCACATGCGCTGGTCGCAAGTCGTGGCGTCAGCTGCCGAGAGCATGCACGGATAGGCCACCTGCCAGCCACGGTCGGCGGCAGCGGCGGCAAAAGCGGTAGGATCAACCTCGGAACCCATGGCGGCATAGACGGCAACGGTGCGCGGGGCCGCAGGGTCTGCGCGCTCCAGCAGCTCAACAAGCCGCGTACAAACGGCGGCAGACTTCGCCGCCCGCGCATTCAAATCAATCGCATCGCGCCGAGCAATCACCGCCCGCCGCAGTTCAGCCTTATCCATCCAGCCTGCCTTCTTCCAAACCTACCAAAAAGGGACAGGTTTATTTTGGCAGGTTTTATCTGGGCAAACGCGACGGATTCAAACCAAAACCACCACAAAGGTGCCTGTGAACTGCCTCCCATTTCTTGGACATCGGGAAATGGGAGGTTTTCCATGAGTATAGATCTCAGGTCGAAGCACGACCTGGAGTCCAGGAGGCGGGCCG
>CABTZM010000181.1 GCA_902489295.1 uncultured Collinsella sp. | reverse complement strand
ATTGGGGACAGACTTAAATGAGCGTTTTCACGCATTTAAGTCTGTCCCCAATCAACATTGCTGCGGCGCTTTGCCCGACTAAAGCGTACAATAGCGCCTATGCGAAAGGGGAACAGATGATCAACGAAACTATGTATGCTCGCGGTGCGGAAAGCTCCATCATCCGTGAGATTTTTAGCTATGGCCTTGAGCGCAAGGCGCAAATCGGCGCGGAAAACGTGTTCGATTTTTCGCTGGGCAACCCGAGCGTTCCTGCTCCCGCTGCCGTCGCGGAGTCCATCAAAAAGGCGCTTGAACTGCCGAGTGACCAGCTGCACGGTTATACGCCCGCTCCGGGCCTGCCGCAATGTCGAGCCGCCGTGGCTGAGTCGCTTAACCGTCGATTCGGTACGAGCTATGAGGGCAAAGATGTCTTTATGACCGTGGGCGCGGCGGCTTCGCTCACCTGCACGCTCAATGCCGTTACGAACCCGGGTGACGAGGTCATTGTTATCGCCCCGTACTTCCCGGAGTATCGCGTGTGGATTGAGAAGGCCGGCTGCACGTGTGTTGAGGCGCTCGCCGATGAAGATACGTTCCAGCTGAGCGTGAGTAACGTGCTCAAGGCGATTACCGATAAGACGGCTGCCGTCATCATCGACTCGCCCAACAATCCGACCGGTGCCGTATATACACGCGACACGCTGACGCGACTGGCCAATGTTCTGCGCGAGGCCAACGCTCAGCGCGATCCCGAGAATCCGATTATGCTCATCTCTGATGAGCCGTATCGCGAGATTGTCTATGGCGCCGAGGTGCCTTGGGTGCCTTCGATCTACGAGCACACCATCGTGTGCTACTCGTATTCCAAGTCGCTTTCGCTACCGGGCGAGCGCGTCGGGTGGATCCTGGTTCCCAATACGAATCCTCAGGCAGCTCGTCTAATGCCCGCCGTTGCCGGTGCCGCCCGTACGCTGGGCTTCGTGTGTGCACCGGCGCTCTTCCAGCGTGTAATCATCGACTGCATTGATGAACCGAGCGATGTCGAGGCCTATGCTCGCAACCGCACCGCGCTTACCGATGCACTAGCGGAGTACGGCTACACCTATGTTGAGCCGGATGGCGCGTTCTACCTATGGGTGAAAGCGCTGGAGTCCGATGCGAATGCGTTCTGTGAGCGCGCGAAGAAGCATGAGCTGCTCGCGGTGCCTTCGGATAGCTTTGGCATGCCGGGCTGGTTCCGCCTGGGCTACTGCGTGAGCTATGAGACAATCGTCAACTCTCTGCCTGCCTGGAAGCAGCTGGCCGACGAATATCGTCGAAAGTAAAGCGCTCTGCTTACAATGTTTTACGTGAAACGGGGTTTGGTTTTAAGCCAGACCCCGTTGTCTATGCCGTTGTGTGATTGGGATGAAGCAGTTTTACGACTGCCGAAAGCTATGCGTACAATGAATATACGCGACGGCCATACTGGACAAGGAGACCCGATGCCCTACCTTCTTTCTTGTGATATTCATACTCATACGATGTTCTCTGCGCATGCGTACTCAACCATCGAGGAGAACATCTATTGGGCGGCGGAGCGCGGCCTTCAGGTGCTCGGTTCCGCCGATCATTTAAGCTCGATGGTTACGCCTTGTCCCAATGACCTGCGCAGTTTCCAATTCTTTATTAACCAGGATATCTGGCCGCGCATTTGGAGCGGCGTGCTGGTGCTGCGTGGTGCCGAGGCTGATATCGTTTCGCTGGACGGCAGCTTGTTTGGCGAAGACATTCCCGTTTCGCTCGATATCGCCGGCGATTCGTATAGTCGTGAGCATTCGCTGTTCGATTTGGTGACGCGTAATTTGGATTATTTGGTGGCAAGCGTGCATAACCCGCAGTTTGCCGAAGGCGCGACGCTCGCCCAAACGACCCAGATGTACATCAATGCCCTGGAGCACCCCAAGGTGTTCATGCTTGGGCATGCGGGTCGTTCGGGCGTGCCGTTCGATATCGATGAGGTGCTGTTGGCGGCCAAGGCCAAGCACAAGATCATCGAGATCAACAACCATAGTCTTGAACACGGTGTCGACACTGAGCATTGGGCCGTATGCCGCAAGATCGCCGAGCGCTGCGCCGAGCTGGGCGTGGGTATTGGCGTGTCGACCGATGCCCACATTGGCATGGCCATTGGCAAGCTCGATCACGCGCGCAAGATGCTCGACGAGATTCACTTCCCGCTGGATTTGATCGTGACGCGCGACCGCGAGACGCTGCTGCGCGAGATGGCGGCAGCCGGCGTGTGTGACCTGCGCAAGGGGATGTAGCGGAGTTCATAAACCAAGCGAAGGGGGCGGTCCAGACGGGCCGCCCCCTTTCTTGTCTCGAAAATCTACCGGGGTGGATTAGCGGCGTTCGAGGACCGCTACGGTTTCGGTGTGGTCGGTATGGGGGAACATGTCGACGGGCGTGATCTTGAGCAGGCGATAGCCTCCGTCGAGGAGCTGGTGCAGGTCGCGCTCTTGGGTCACGGGGTTGCAGCTGATATAGGTGATGCGGCGCGGCTTGAGTGCGCAGGCGGCTTCGAGGAACTCGGGGGTGGAGCCGGCGCGCGGCGGGTCGATGGAAAGGACATCGATCCGCTCGTTGTTGTCGGCGGCGTCCAGGATGTAATCGGTGGCGTCGTCGGCCATAAACCAAGCGCTGCGGGTGAGGCCGTTGAGCTCGGCATTGCGACGTGCGTCGGCAATGCCCGCCGGGTTGCGCTCCACGCCGAGCAGCATAATGCCGACACCTCTGTCCTGGGTATCCTTCGCGGCGCACAGACCGATGGTGCCGCTACCGCAGTAAGCGTCCATAAGAATGTCACCCTGCTGCAGGTCCATGCCGTCAATCGCGAGCTGATAGAGCAACTCGGTCTGCTGCGGATTGGTCTGGTAGAACGCGGTGGGGGAGATATCGAACTCGCAGCCGAGCAGCTGGTCGCGCATGCATTCGGCGCCATAGACGATACGAGTCTCCTCACCCAAGATGGCATTGCCGGGGCGACCGTTGATGTTCTGAGCGACGGTGACGATATGCGGATTAAGCGCCGCGACGGCTTCAAAGAACTCCTGCGCATGCGGCAGGTCGCGCTGAGCGGTCACGAGGGTGACCATAATCTGGTCGGTGCGCCAGCCGCAGCGAACGACGGCATAGCGAAGCAGCCCCAGATGCTTGTCTTCGTTAAAGGCAGGAATATGCAGACGTTCGGCCTCGCGAGCGATGCCGTTGAGAATCTGACGAGTGCCCGGCGCCTCGACAGGGCATTCAGGAACAGCAACGATCCTGTGCGTCCCACGTTCAAAAAAGCCGCAGCGGACAGCGCCCTCTTTGCCGGGAGCAAACGGAGTGGCAGCCTTATGACGAAAACCACGCGGCGCAGGATACTTGCCCGGGTCGCCCAGGGTAACACCCATACCGCGAATGGGATCAACGCTAATGCCCTCGCGCTCGCAGAGCTCAGCAAACAGCTCCTCCATAGCAGCCTGCTTGGCCGCCAACTGCTTCTTATAAGGACGATTGAGCGCCGTACACCCACCGCAAGCTTTCATGATCGAACAGGGAGACTTGGGGTCCACAGCCTTACGCGCAGACGAAACCGGATCTTTATGCGAGCGCTTGGAGCGAGTCTGAGATGCCTTGTCCTCGTTCCGACGAGAACTGGGGCGCTTGGCCTTAGCCTTGCCCTTGGCTGACTTACCCTTCGCATCCTGAGACGACTTGGATTTCGTAGAAGATTTTATCCCCTCCGACCCCTCAGCCGCCTCCGCCAAAGCACGACGAGCCCTACGCTCCGCACGAGATTCTGCCATCAATAACTCCACTAATTCATGAATTAAAAGCTGCAAGCATTGTACCGTGCCAAGCCAACGGGCGATATGCAAGCGCCCATTTCCTGTCAGTGATAAGCCCAACGACGTTTGCCCGGCGCGGGCGGGGAGCGGCGCGGAATTAAGTTT
>CABTZM010000180.1 GCA_902489295.1 uncultured Collinsella sp. | reverse complement strand
CGAAAATCGGGCCTACATTCCTCCCCTTAGGTATCGATTACTTCAGTCTGTAATGACTTCGCTGAGGCTTAAACAAACACACAGAATAACACAGGTAGTTGGGGTTATTGCGTATATATAAAATAGCCTCCGACCACGGATGGTCAGAGGCTATTTGCAAGCACGTTTTTGGCTGGTTTAGCCGTAGATGCGCTGGGGCTGTTCTTCGCCCTTTACGGAGGCTTCGGTCACGATGACCTTGGAAACACCCTCCTCGCTGGGCAGGTCGAACATCGTCTGCTGCAGCACGTCCTCGCAGATGGAGCGCAGGCCGCGGGCACCGGTCTTGCGGGCGAGCGCCATGCGGGCGATCTCGTGCAGGGCGGCGTCCTCAAACTCCAGGTCCACGTCCTCCAGTTGGAACATCTTGCGGTACTGGCGCACCACGGCGTTCTTGGGCTCAGTCAGGATCGACACCAGGTCGTCCTCGTCGAGCGTCTGCGTCTGGGTGACGACGGGCGTACGTCCAACAAACTCGGGAATCATGCCAAAGGCGTTGAGGTCCTGCGGGAGCACTTGACGCAGCAGGTCGTTCTCGTCGACCGAAGTAGGGCCGGCGATCTCGGAGTTAAAGCCCACGCCCTTGTTGCCCACGCGATCGGCGATGATCTTGTCCAGACCCACAAAGGCACCACCGCAGATGAACAGGATGTTGGTCGTGTCGATCTGCAACAGCTCCTGCTGGGGATGCTTACGGCCGCCGGTGGGCGGAACGCTGGCCACCGTGCCCTCAAGAATCTTAAGCAGTGCCTGCTGAACGCCCTCGCCCGAAACATCGCGGGTAATGGAGAGGTTCTCGGCCTTGCGGGCGATCTTGTCGATCTCGTCCACGTAGATAATGCCCACCTGAGCGCGCTCAATGTCACCATCGGCAGCATTGATGAGCTTAAGCAGGATGTTCTCCACGTCCTCGCCCACATAGCCGGCCTCGGTGAGCGCGGTGGCATCGGCGATGGCAAACGGCACCTCGAGGATGCGCGCAAGCGTCTGGGCGAGCAGGGTCTTACCGGTACCGGTGGGACCGAGCAGCAGGATGTTGGACTTGGCGAGCTCTACCTCGTCCATATCATTGTCGAGCTGCGAGTCCAAGCCGTCGTCAAAGGCAGACACCGCGGCGCCGCCCTCGATCACGCGGCGATAGTGGTTGTACACGGCCACCGACATGGCCCGCTTGGCGTCCTCCTGGCCCATGACATAGGCCGAAAGCTCGTCATAGATCTCGTGCGGCGTCGGCACGTGCGTGATGACCTGGCGGTCGTCCTCGAGCTCAAAGCCCTCGGTCTCGGGGTCCACGGCGGGCTGGGATGCAGCCTGGCCGTGGTCGTTGAGGAAGCCCGGCAGCTTGCCGTTGCGGGCAGCGTCCATAAAGTCCGAAGCCAGCGACTCCTCCAGAATCTCGGAACAGGCGGCGACGCACTCGTCACAGATAAAGATGTTGGTCGGGCCCTTTACGAGGCGACGAACCTGGCCCTGCTCTTTTCCGCAGAAGGAGCAGCGGATGGGGTTGCCGTTCTCGTCAAAGTTGTCCTGCATGTTTCCTGCCATCCTAGGCATCCTTCGCGGCGAGATCGCGCGAGGTGACAATACGGTCGATCAGACCGTAGTCGAGGGCCTCGGCAGCGGTCAGGTAGTTGTCGCGCTCGGTGTCGGCCTGGACCTTCTCGATGGGCTGGCCCGAGGCGTCGGACAGGATCTGGTTGAGCTCGCGGCGAGTCTTCTTGATCTCCTCGGCCACGATCTCGATCTCGGTCTGCTGACCCTGGGCACCGCCGCTGGGCTGGTGAATCATGACCTTGGAGTGCGGCAGGCAGAAGCGCTTGCCCTTGGCGCCGGCCGAAAGCAGCACAGCGGCCATAGACGCGGCCATACCGACGCAAATGGTCGAGACCTGCGGCTTGATGAAGTTCATGGTGTCCAGAATCGCCAGACCGGAGTAGACCTCGCCACCGGGCGAATTGATGTAGAGCGAGATATCCTTCTCGGCATCCTGGCTCTCAAGATGCAGCAGCTGGGCAACGACCAGGTTGGCGCTGACGGAGTTGATCTCCTCGCCCAAGAAGATGATGCGGTCGTTGAGCAGGCGCGAATAGATATCGTAGCTGCGCTCGCCGCGCGGCGTCTGCTCGATAACGTATGGCACGAGGGCGGAATCGAACTTAGCGATCATACGCATCTCCATTTCTCTCTTGCGGACCAAATTGGTTCTAGATAAACGTACGGTGCCCGCATGCTATGCATTGGCTGGCACCGTACGAAGCTACCGGATAACCGGTGTATAACTTTACCCCATCACGGGCGCACGCATGCGCTCGCGGGCAAGGTGGCGAGAATTACTCGGCGTCCTTGGCGGTCTCGTCGACCTCGGTCACCTTGGCGTTCTCGACCAGGTGGTCGACGGCCTTGGAACGGCGGATGGACTCGCGGACGGCAGGCATGCGGCCATCAGCGATGAACTCGGCCTTGGAAGCCTCGACGTCCTTGACGCCAGCCTTCTCGAACTCGGCGTTGACGTCGTCCTCGGTGACCTCGATCTTGAGCTCACGGGCGAGGGCGTCCAGAGCCAGGGACTCACGGGCAACGTCGTTGGCCTGCTTGTGCAGGTCGCCGATGAACTGCTCCATGGTCAGACCGGAAGCGGGCAGCCAGGTGTCCAGGGTCATGCCGCGGGCAGCGAGGTTGGACAGGAAGTTCTGGCCAAGCTCCTCAAAGACGGACTGCTCGTAGTCGGCGTCCATCTCGTCGAGCTGCAGACGCTCGGCGAGGGCGGCGACGCAACGGTTCTCCTTCTCGGCCGGGAGGCGGGAAGCCTTATCCTGCTCGATCTCGAGCTTGATGGCGTCGCGCATAGCGTCGATGCTGTCGAAGCCAAAGTCGGACTTGACGAGCTCGTCGGTGAGCTCGGGGGCGTTGCGGACCTTGATGCCCTTGACGGTGACCTCGACGGTGTGGGTCTCGGCCTCCTCGCCCTCCTCGACCTCGTCGGTCCAGGTGACTGTCTTGACGTCGTCAACGTTAGCGCCGATCAGGGCCTCGTTGAACTCCTTGGGGTTGCTGTCGCTACCGGCGATGAGCATGCGGCCCTCGGCGGCAAAGTTGTCGGCGTTCTCGACGGCCTTGAGGTCGACAGTGACGTAATCCTCGGCCTCGACGGCGCGACCCTCGACGTCCTCGAAGGTGGCACGGTAGTTGAGGAGCATCTCGACCTGGTTGTTGATCTCGGACTCGGTGACCTCCGCAGGGGGCATCTCGATCTCGACAGCGTCGAAGGAGGAGAGCTCAGCGGCGGGACGCAGGGAGAACTCGACGGTGTAGGTGTAGTCCTCGTGATCCTTGGCGAGGTCGAGCTCCTTGTAGTCACCGTTCTTGGTGGGGACGATGTCCAGCTCGTTGAGGACGGCGGGCTCGTTGGCGGCGATCAGGTCGTTGGTGGCCTGAGCAAGGGTAGCCTCGGCGCCAAGAGCGGAGTCGATGACCGGACGGGGAGCCTTGCCGGCGCGGAAGCCCGGGAAGCGGTACTTCTTGGCGGTGTCCTTATAGGCCTTCTTGATCGCGGCGTCGACGTCGGCGGCCGGGATGGTGACCGTAGCGGTGAGCTTGGCGTCCTTGACGTCAGAAGCGGTGATGTTCAACACGTTCCTCCTCATACTGCCCAGCTTATCTGAGGTGCTGGTACCTTTATGCAACAAAGAGTCGCGACGGCCGAAGCCGACGCAGATGCGTTGGTGCGGGCGAAAGGACTCGAACCTTCACGGGAATCCCACCAGAACCTAAATCTGGCGCGTCTACCAATTCCGCCACGCCCGCATGAGCGCACAGACTAGGAATGATAGCAGATACGAACGACAAGCGCACGCACACCTTTTACAAGCTCACGACCTCACCACGAGTTGCAGTGGAGCAGGGTAGCTAATTTGGGACGGGGCTTTTTT
>CABTZM010000179.1 GCA_902489295.1 uncultured Collinsella sp. | reverse complement strand
TGCTCTCCTACTCCACAACATGGCCGATAAGCTCATAGCAGAAGCTATCGGTAAACTCGACCGTCAGAATATCGCCCACGGACGCCTCGCTGGCGTCCAAGTGCACCGCGCCATCGGAATCGGGCGCCTGGAACCAAGCATGGCCGATCAGCTCGGCGCCGTCCTCGGTCTCCTCGATGCCGTCGACGATCACCTGGGCGCGCTCGCCCACATGTGCGGCGGTGGCGGCAAAACCGAGCGACTCG
The DNA here is from genome assembly GCA_902489295.1 of uncultured Collinsella sp. GTDB lineage: Bacteria > Actinomycetota > Coriobacteriia > Coriobacteriales > Coriobacteriaceae > Collinsella. The sequence continues at coordinate 3,767 of CABTZM010000179.1, read as the reverse complement.
GCCAGGTCCATGGCCTCCTGGGCGCGCTCGAGCTTGACCTCTTCGTCGACCTGGCCCTCCATCTTGGCGGCCAGGCTGCCCTCCTCCTGCGAGTAGGCAAAGACGCTCGTGTAGTCAAAGCCGACAGTGTCCATAAAGTCGATAAGGTCGCGGAACTCGTCGTCGGTCTCGGTCGGGAAGCCAACCATGGCCGTGGAACGGATCACGATGTCGGGGATGCGCTCACGCAGATCGCGGAACAGGTCCTCGAGCTCCTGGCGCGAACCGGAGCGACGCATGGCCTTAAGGATGCGTGCGTCGCAGTGCTGCACGGGGATATCGATATAGGGTAGCACCTCGGGGGTATCGCGAATCGTCTCGATAAGCTCGTCGGTCATGCCCTCGGGCTGCAGGTAGAGAACACGGACCCAGACGTTCTGCGGACGCACGGCCTCGGCTACGGCGCGCAGCAGCTGCGCCAGATTGCGCGGCGAGCCCTCGGCGACGTCACCATCCGCAAAGTCGGTGCCCCAGATGCCCGTGTCCTGGCCGATCAGCACGATCTCTCGCACACCGCCGGCAACCAAGTCGCGCACCTCGGAGATAATGCTCTCGGCATTGCGCGAGTGATAACGACCGCGGATATACGGGATCATGCAGAAGCTACAAAAGCGGTTGCAGCCATCGGAAATCTTGACGTAAGCAACGGCGCCCTCGACAGTGCGCTTGACTTGCGGAATATAGGCAGCGATCTCACGCTCGACACCCAGCACGCCATCGATGACCGCCACGATGCCGTCCTCCTCGTCGGCCTTCACAAAGGCAGCGACCTCGGGCAGCTCGTCAGGCAGGTCGTCGCCATAGCGCGACGGCACACAGCCGCACATGACGATGGGACAAGAACGAACGCCGTCCTGGACCTCGTTGGCGAGCTCGAGCGTGGTCTCGATGCTCTCGGACGTTGCGGAGGCGAGGAACGAGCATGTATTGACGATGGCGATATCGGCATCCTGTGGGTCGAATGCCTCCTCGTAGCCCGCGGCGGTCAAAAGAGAACGCATGCGGTCGGTGTCAACCTCGTTCTTAGCGCACCCGAGGGTGATGTAGAGCACGGAGCCCAAAGGTGTATCCATGTTGGAGAGCAGTCCTTTCGAATGATATTAGCGGTAGTTGGTGAACTGCAGCGGCTGGCCGTAGTCCTGGTCGCGCAGGAACTGGATAACGGTCTGCAACGCGTCCTTCGAAGCAGAGGAAACACGCAGCTTCTCGGCCTCGATGGTCACCTTGACCTTGAGCTTTTGGTCCTTGATGTCCTTATTGATCTTCTTGGCGGTCGCCTGGTCGATACCCTCGACGATATGGCCGAGCACGCGCACGGTGCCGCCCGATGCCGCCTGCGGAGCATCCCACGAGACAGCCTTGAGGTCGATGCCGCGCTTGATGAGCTTGGAGCTCAGGACATCGATGATCTGCTTGGAGACAAAGTCGGCCGGGGCGTTGATCGTAAAGAGCTTGTCGCCCTTCGAAAGCTCGATCGTGGCGCCGGAATCCTTCAGGTCATAGCGCTGGGAAATCTCGCGCGTGGTCTGCTGGAAGGCGTTGTCGACCTCTTGCATGTTGACCTCGGACACGACGTCGAAGCTGGAATCTTTAGCCATGATGTTTCCTTTCGCGTACGAGCGGCTTAGTAGCTATCGTAGGAATAGTCGGTAGAATCGGTGGGCGTCTGGCCGTCAGTTGCGGTATCGGCGCCATCCGTGGACTGGGCATCGGTGCCGTCGGTGGTGTCGGTACCATCGGTGGTGTCGGCACCATCAGAACTTTCACCATTCTCGGAATCAGTCGTCTCCTTCTTGGGAACGGTGATCGTCACGCGCGCCACGCCCGAGGTCTTGGTATCGTAACGGACCTTTTCGCCGTTCTTGGTAACGGTGACATCGGAAGGCTTAGACGTGGTGATCTCGATCGAGGACTCGGGCGTGTACTCCTGCTCAAAGGGGCCAGTCGCCTGAGCGCCATAGACCGACTTTCCGTCGACCTTGACCTCAATCCACGCGGTCTTTCCCTTGGCAACGGAGACCTTGACCTTCGTTACCTCGTTTTCTTCCTTTTTAGCCGTCGTCTTGGTGGCGTCCGAATCGGTCGACTCATCCGTCGCCTCATCGGTGTCTTCGTCCTCGTCGACCGTTTCGGTCTTCTTAGAAGACTTCTTGGTCGTCGTCTTGGTAACAGCGGGCGTCTCGGGCGTGGTCTCGGGCGTCGAAGATGCGCAGCCGCGCAGAAGTACCACGATGAGCACGATCAGCAGCAACGCCACGGCACCGATACCGGCGTAGACGATACGCGGATCGAGCCCGTTGTTTTGAGGAGCACGGGAACCGCCGCGTCCACGACTGGAACTGCTGCGGCCGCCTCCCTGAGGCATACGGCCACGATTGCTATCGGAACGGCCGCAATAGCCACCCTGGCCCTGAAGGCTGCGCTGACCCGAGCGGGGCGCAAGTTCACCGCGGCCTTGATAGCCACGCTGGCCCGCACGCGGAGCCGAAGAGCGCTGGCCATACGGCTGTGGTTGAGAGCGAAGACGCGGCGTCACCTGCGTGGTATCGGCGTCCGCATAGCCACTGCGAGAGCGTCCGGTGGAGATACCACGGTGACCGCGATCGGAATAGCCGCCGTCGCCGTAGCCGGCACGAGGGTCACGCGCCACGCCGCGGGCAGCGGGAAGTGCACGGTCCTCGGGCATCGGCGTACTGCGGAACCGGTCACGCTGCGAGCGAATCTCCTCGCCCGAACCCGTCTCGGTAATATAACCGGCCTGCTGAGGACGCTGTCCATAGCGAGTCGAACGACCGCCCTGAACCATCAGGAAGCGCCCGTTATCGACAGAGGAACGCGAATTGACGTAGCCGGCGGCGTCCTGGAAACGACCGCCCTGCTGCGACGTCTCGCGTTCGTATGCCATCAGTTCGTCAAAGTAGGCATTGACGACCTCGCGCGGATTGAGGCCCAAAAAACGAGCATAGCTCGAAATCATGCCCTGCGCATAGCCGCGCGGCGGCATCGAAGCAAAGTTACCGGTCTCGAAAAACTCGATGATCTGCGGCCTGATTTTGATGGTGTTGGCGACCTGCTGAATGGAAAGGCCCATTCGGCGACGCTGCTCGAGCAGCATGTCACCAAAGCGTGCAGCCATCAGAATCCTCCAAACTCACGATCTTCACGTGCCATCTCGGCGTCGACAGATTCCAGCGCGGCAAGCCCCTCCTCGTCCAACAGGACCTCGCGCGGCTTGGAACCGTCGGGCGGGCCGACGACACCCTTTTCTTCCAGCATGTCCATAATACGCCCGGCACGCGCATAGCCAACCTTCAGGCGGCGTTGCAGGCCAGATGTGGAGCCCAGCTGCGATTCCACCACAATATGGGCGGCTTCCCAAATGAGCGGATCATCGTCTTGCGGCTCGGCGACTCCGGTGCGGACAATGCCGCCGCCACCAGCCATGGACATGGAAGCGGGCGCCACGGCGGACAGAATCTCCTCGTGGTAGTCTGGCTCGCTCTGCGACTTGACGAACTCGACAATCTCGTTGATTTCGTCGTCCGAGACAAAGCAGCCCTGGATACGGCGGGGCTTGCCCCAGTCGACCTTGGAAAACAGCATGTCACCCAAGCCGGTAAGCTTTTCGGCACCCATCTGATCAATGATGACGCGCGAGTCAATGCCCGTAGCAACGTTAAAGGCGATACGGTTGGTAATGTTTGCCTTGATGAGGCCCGTCACCACGT
>CABTZM010000178.1 GCA_902489295.1 uncultured Collinsella sp. | reverse complement strand
GGTGATCCGTGTTTTTTTGTCTGAATAAATGAGGTGAGCGGGTGTGGGGGGGCGCGGGGGGTGTGGGGCCCCCCTGCCGCAAACGTGTGCTCGCGGTCGATTGTCCATGAGCTTTCCTCGGTCTCCTGCGCGCCGGCGGGGCGAACCTCCTTGATTAAGATGCCGCGTTCGAGCAGTTTGTCACGATCGCGCCGAAACTTGCGCTTATCCGAGTCGATATTGCCCGAGCCATATCCCAGGTCAGAATCCAAGACGATCTGCTCGGTCGTCAGCGGTTCGGGGGAGCTGTTGAGCACAAAGAAAAGATTGAGGATGCGCTGAGCCGTTTTATCGAAACTGGGCTCCGAATTCCCCTTTTTAATTGTCGCGGTCGCGTCGCTTGCCGTCATAGAGTCCTCGCATGAGAAGATGGTTTGCTGCCATGATTTTAGTCCGATATGGAGATTAGGCTATATCCTTGTCCGCTCGGGGCGTTAAGATGGCCCGAATTCGGTCGTTTGCGCTCGCTCGGGGTATACTTTCGACTATATACGGTTCTAATGTGCATGCATTGGGCCTATTTGTCGGATTATGGATGTGGAGCGCACATGGCGAACACCCAGAACTATATTAACCACCTGCTGCAGAACACCGGCATCACGCCGGCATGCAGCGAAGAAGAGCGCTTGGCTGCCGAGGATATCGCTCAGATCTTCCGCAACCACGGCTTTGATCCCGAGGTTCAGGAGTTCAATGCCCCGGCGCCCAGCAGGTTGGCATTTGCCGTTACCGGTATTCTTGCGTTTGCCGGCGCCCTGCTGATGGGCATCGGCGGCGGCATTGGCTTGGTCGGCACCTTGCTGGCCATTGTCGGCGCCGTTCTTTACGTGCTCGAGCGCACGGGCCACCCCGTGGTTTCGCGCCTGGGCAAGACGGGCGTGAGCCAAAATGTCGTCGCCTACCACAAGGCCTCGGGCCCGCTCGCGTCTCCGCGCAACCGCCCGGTGGTCGTTGTCGCACACTACGACTCTCCCCGTGCTGAGCTGCTCGCCCGCGAGCCCTATGCTTCGTATCGTGCGCTCATCGCCAAGCTGTTGCCCGTTGCCACGGTTGCCCCTGCTGCCGTTGCCATCTTGCGTATCCTGCCGCTCCCCGGCGCGCTCAAGGTTCTGCTGTGGATTGTCGCGATCCTCGCTTCCCTCGTTGCGCTCGCCAACGCGGCAAACATCATTTCTAACCGTTTTGTGCTTCCCTATACGTCCGGCGCAGTGTGCAACAAGTCTTCTGTCGCCGCTATGCTCGGCGTTATGGACAACGTTGCTCCCTTCCAGGGCGAAAACGAGTTTCCCGACGATGTTCCGTTCGATACCTATTTTGGGGAGCAGAAGCGTCGTGCCGAGGAGATGGCGCGCGCAGCAGCGGAGTATGCCGCGGCCCAACAGCAAAACGACTACGGCAACACCATCGAGTATGAAGAGCCTACCTACGCCGAGGACGAGTTCGGTCAGCCGATTGCTCCCGACGCTCAGACCGAGCCCGAACAGGGCGAGGCTTTCGACGAGCAGATCGAGGGCTTTGAGGGTGCGTCTGCCGACGAGACGCTGATTGGCGCCATCGTGCCCGAGGATCAGAATCAGGCTGTCCAGGCCGAAGAGTTCAATGACGAGGTTCCCACTGCCGAGCCGGCGGAGGAGCCTGTCGCGGCCGAGCCCGAGCCCAGGCTCTATCGCAATGCCGCCGGCAACATCCGCTTTGGTTCGGATGCCATCCGTGCGCTCGGAATGCTTCCCGAGTCCTGCACGCTCGATTACGAGGAAGGCGAGGAGCCGACGTTTGAGCCCGAGCCTGCCCCCGTCGTGACTGCATCTGCGCCCGTTGTCGCCGTGGATGATGAGTCTGCCGCGGTTGCCGCTGCCGTTGCCGAGCCCGAGGCGGTGTCCGCGATCGATCCCGCGGCAGGACTGGACATTTTGGCTCCCGCCGCGCCAGCGCAAGACGTTACGGACGAGCCTGACGACGATTACGCTGAACAGCCGAGGCGCGTGTCTTACGAGAGCGATACTGATTTCTCGGCCGAGATTCCCGCGGCAACGCCCCATGCCGATATTGCATCCGCGTTCTCTTCGATTGGCGCCAGCGCTTCCAACTTCTTTAAGGGTGCGCTTGCAAAGGGCAGGAAATTTGTCGACGATTTCGAGGGGAAGCGCGCTGCCGCACGCGAGGCTGCCGAGCAGGAGGCTATCGCTCAGCAGCAGGCAGCCGAGGCGGCACGTGAGCGCGCGGCGCAAGAGTTCGAGCAGAACGAGGCTATGCAGTCCGTGCCTGTCGACGCCGCCGAAGCTACAACGTCCTTTGAGGCTCAGCAGCACGTCGATAGCACCATGTCGTTTGATGCCGCGCAGTTCGATTCCACGATAACGTTTGAAAAGCAAGGCACCGCGATTGCCGAGCCCCTTCCTGTTTCCGATGAGCAGGGCGACGCGGCAGACGATGACGAGCCTATTGATGCTGCCGAAATCCAAGATGTCGCCGGGCACGAGCCCGTCGAGGTCAACTGTGACGAAGAGCAATACGCGGCAGCCGATCAAGGTGATTCGACCGAGGTCGAGCAGGAGGAAGTGCCTGCGGTTTCCGAGGCTCCCGAGACAGATGAGTCGAGGCCTTACTCCACGCAGATTTTCACCATGCCGACCCCGAGTGGTTCCGGTGCCACGGTTGCCGATGTTGCTCCCACCCAGGACGAAACGGTCGATTCCCTTATGGCCCAGATTTCCTCCCAGGCATCACCGCGTCCGCAGGTGAATGTTCCCGATCCGGCGTCGACACCGTCGCCTGCACTTTCCTCGTCTCCGCTGGCTTCGGTCCCCGATCCGTCGCTGCCGTCGATGAAGCAGGCAAACGTTGCGTCTCGCACGTCGCTGTTCGACCTTCCCGACCCCTCCGCACAGGTCAACGACCCCTTTGCTACCGCTCAGGGTCCCGAACCAACATCGGCACCCGTTGCGCCTCCTAGGCCCGTTGCGTCGGGCGCTCAGCCGATCGAGACCATTTCGGCTCCCGCCCCGGCGGCGCCCAAGTCTCGCAAGCGCGGCCTGGGCGGCCTGTTCGGTCGTAAAAAGAAAAACGAACAGGACAGCATGAGTGATTGGCTGGGCGTCGAAGACGATTACGATGCCAAGAAGTCCGGTCGCGGCATCGGTTCGTGGGATAATTTCGAGGACGATAACGATGGCTGGAAGGGCGGCGCTACGTCTTCCGACGGCGCTTCTTCCGAAGATATGCTCTCGGCTGTCGCCTCTATGGGTGACGATGAGCTGCTCGGTCACGATATCTGGTTTGTGGCAACGGGCGCCTCGGATTGTGATGGCGCCGGTATGAAGGCCTTCTTGGCTTCGCATCGCGATAAGCTCCGCGGCGTCTTCTTCATCAATCTTGAATCCGTCGGCGCCGGTAGGCTTTCGGTGGTGACGGTTGAGGGCGAACAGCAGCTGCTCAAGGGCGATCGCCGCATCATGAACCTGGTCAGCAAGGTGTGCAAGTCGTTCCATGTCGATTGCGGCGCGCTCGAGATGCCCTATGCCAAGACCGATGCCTACGCCGCGCTCGAGGCGAGCCGCCGAGCCCTCACCATCGCCGGCGTGGACGGCACGCGTCTGGCTTGCGCTCGTACCGAGGACGACCTGCCCCACAATGTCAACCCGACGAACATTGCCACGGTATCCGAGGTCGTGACCGAGGTTATCCGCCGTTCGTAGACGGAGCTCTAAGGAGTCAACGTGTTTTCGTATATTAAGCGCCATTGGCCTGTCTACGTGATTTTGACCTTGATTGCCATTGCGTTAGGGTTTGGAGCTGCCTACATCGTGGGCGCGAAGGGCTCGACCCCCGCCTCCGCAATCAGCGAAGAGGTGGAGCAAGAACAGAGCATGGGTGCCGATGGGATTCCTGAGTCCGAGCAAGCAATCGTTGATGGTGGATCTTCGTCTGCAGAGTAGATGCGGCGATTTAAATGATTGAAAGCGGGCGAGCCGGGGGACTGGCTCCCCCCCCTTTTTTTT
>CABTZM010000177.1 GCA_902489295.1 uncultured Collinsella sp. | reverse complement strand
GCCTTCGTGCGTTTTGTTGTGGCAAGCTATTAGTGGCTGTGCGGGCAGTTGGCGCAGCAGCCGCTGGTGGCTCTGGTGCTGGAACCGCCGCTGCGCTGGTCGGTGTTGTAGAAACCGCTGCCCTCAAACTTGATGCCGCTGGCCGAGAATGTCTTGGCGGCCGGAGCGCCGCAGCTCGGGCACACGACCTCGGGGGTCTCGGACATGGGATGTTCAACCTCAAACACGTTGCCGCAGCTCGAGCACTTGTAATCGTAGCGCGCCATAATACTTCCTTTTCAGCACAAAGCGGGCAGATCGCTCTGCCCGCATAAATTCAAACGTCTGTAACTGTACCCTATATCGGGGGTTTTATCACGCTTCGCCCCAGAATCTATGGGTGTTGCGCAGGAGCTGTGCAGTTTTATTCTCAACTGCCTCAATATCAGCCTCATCGGCCTGCCAGGTCCAGTTGCCCGTGGCGACACCCGGCACGTTCATGCGCGCATCATCGCCCAAGCCAAGCACGTCCTGCAGCGGCATCATCACGAGAGGTGCATCGCTTGCCAGCGCGTCGCCCATCAGCTTGCCCGCAAACTCCTTACCGCTCGGCTCATCGCCGCCCGCAAAGGAGTGCGTGCACCAACCGGCGAGCGTCGACGTGTCGTGCGTCGAGGTGTACAGGATCTTGCCGGGCGTGGGATGAATACCGTTGCGCACGTCGTAATCGCTAAACTCCAGCACGTCCATGCCGGGGAAGCCACAGGTCGAAGCCATGGCGCGAACGCCGGGCGTCAAATAACCCAGATCCTCGGCGATAAAGTTGAGCGGCCCCAACTCGTCGTAGGCGGTCTGGAACAGGTCCTTGCCCGGGCCCGCCAGCCAGCAGCCGTCGGCGCAGGCCTTACCCGCGGGAATACTAAAGTAGCTGTGGAAGCCCAGGAAGTGGTCCAGGCGCACGCGATCGTAGAGCGAGAACGCACGACGCAGACGGTCCATCCACCAGCGGTAGCCGTTCTCCTTCATGTGGTCCCAGCGGAAGGTGGGGTTGCCCCACACCTGGCCCTCGGGCGCAAAATTGTCGGGCGGCGCACCGGAAATCTCAATCGCCTTGCCGGTATCGGACAGCCAGAAGTTCTCGGGCTCGCTCCACGCGTCGGCCGAATCGTCCGAGACGTACATCGGAATGTCGCCGATAACCTCGATGCCCTTCTTGTGCGCGTAATTCATAAGCTCGCACCATGCCAGGTCAAAGCGGTACTGCATGTACGCCTGCAGCTCGGCCTCGTCGTGGAAACGCTCGTCGTCGATCAGATGCTCGTTGTAGCGCGCGACATCGGCCGGCCAATCGTGGCGTGACTCGCCCTCAAAATACTTTTTGACAGCCATGTAGACGCAGTACTTCTCGAGCCAGTCGGCATTGCGATGCTTAAACGCCGTGTAGAGCGGGTCGGCGTCCTCGCCACCGCGGGCCTTCCAGGTCTTAAAGTCGGCCGCCAGCTCCTCATGGCTCTCCGGCAGCAGGTCGATATTACCCGCAAAGGCCGAAGGACCAGCGTAGGGGGAGCGGAAGAAGTCCGTCGGGTTGACGGGCAGGACCTGCCAGTAGCGCATGCCCATGGCGGCCAGATGGTCGATAAAGCGACGCGTGGGCGCGCCGATCGTGCCAGGCTTGCCGTCTTCGGTCGGCACCGAGGTGATGTGGCACACGACGCCCGCGCCGTGATCGAGCGGCTCCTGTAGGCGCTGCTCGGCATGGTGATAGATGATCGACGAACCCAGCGGGTACAGGTCGAGCGTGACCGTGCCGTTGTGGATCACGCACTCGTGGCCGCTAATGACGTCGCTTGCACATTCGCCGAGCGCCGGAATCGTCACGCGATGGGAATTGCGCAGACTGCGGTTGATGATAACGGTCGCGGACTCGCCGTCCTTGCCCGTACGGTTGTAGGCCAGTACCTCGTCGTTGAGCGCGAAGGCCTTGATCTCGCCGTCGATCATAAACGGCAGCGCACGGCGTACGGCCGAGGCATTTTTGACGATCGCGAGCGTATCGAAGTCATGCAGCTGGTCCTTGGTCGGCATGGTGCGGCGGTTGCCCGGGTCGGTAAGACCCTCCAGGCCGTACTCGTCGCCATAGTAGATCGAAGGCACGCCGGGGAAGGTCATCTGCATGAGCGTGGCAAGCCAAAAACGGCTCTTGGCCAGGCCCATTGCGCCTTCGTCCAGGCGCCATTTGCTGCGCTCGCTTTCGGGCAGCTGCGACTCGTCGGGGCCGCCGCCAAGAACCGAAATAATGCGCGGACGGTCGTGGCTCGAGAGCAGATTGAGCGCGCAAGACAGGGCCTCGCTCGGGTAGTTCTCGCGCAGGGTCTCGATATCCTCGGCCGCCTGATAGGCATTCTTGTAGCCCATCAAAAAGCCGATGACCATGTCGCGGAAGGGGTAGTCCATGGCAGAATCGAGCTCGGAGCCCTGCAGGTAGCGGCGCAGATGGCCATAGCTGACCTTGTTGGAGGCGTCCTCCCAGACCTCGCCGAGCAGCAGTGCGTCAGGCTTTTCGGCAAGTACTGCCTTCTTGATCTCGGCCAGGAAGTCGTCAGAAAGCTCGTCAGCGACGTCCAGACGCCAACCGTGGGCGCCGGCACGCAGCCATTTACGAATCACGCCATCCTTGCCCAGGAGCCTCTCGCGTACCAGCTCGGAGTTCTCGTTGATAGCGGGCATATTGCCCACCCCCCACCAGCAGTCGTACGAGCCGTCCTCGTGGAAGGTAAACGCATCGCGCCACGGCGAATCCTCGCTCTGCCAGGCGCCCACACCGGGGTAGTTACTATAGCGGTTAAAGTAGATCGAGTCGTCGCCTGTGTGGTTAAAGACGCCGTCCAGGATGATGGAAATGCCCAGCTTCTCGGCTGCCTGGCACAGCTCGGTAAAGTCCTGCTCGGTGCCCAGGATCGGGTCGATCTTGGTGTAGTCGGCCGTATCGTAGCGGTGGTTGCTCGCGGCCTCAAAGATGGGGTTGAGGTAGATGGCCGTAAAGCCCAGTTCGGCGATGCGAGGTAGGTCTTCTTGGATGCCCTTGAGCGAGCCGCCGTAGAAGTCCCAGGTTTTAATGGAGCCGTCTTCGGCTCGCTCGTAGACGGGCGGCTCGTTCCAATCCTCGACCATTCGACGCTGAATGCCCCTACGCGGCTTTTCGAGCTCGGCCATTGTGCGCTCGCGCCAATGCTTGTCGCGGGCGTAGCGGTCGGGGAAGATCTGATAGACCATACCGCGTTCGTACCAGGTGGGACGGTTCTCGCGGTGCTTGTAGACGGTGAGCTGGAAGGACGGTACCTCGACGTAATCGTAGGTTACGCCTTCGCCGCCGGTGCGACCCTGCGGCGCGCCCAAGCGAACCTCGGGCTGGCCCTCGATATTGCATATAAAGCTGTACCAGATAAGACAGGGCTCGGCACACTCCAGCTCGGCGGTAAAGATGCCGTCGCCCTCGTGCGTCATGGGATACAGAGATTCCCCGATCTCGTCGACCCAGGTGCGCAGCGTAAGCGTTGCCTGGTTGGGATCGGCGTCCTCCAAAATCACCGAGAGCGAAACGGAAGTTCCTGTGGTCACAGCGCCAAACGGAGTGCGAAACTGCGGCAGGCGGCTGTTGTGAATCAATCTCATAGTACGGTCCAGTTCTATACAGTCATGGCCAACGGGCCATGGGCTTAACGCACAGTACTTAAGTATATCGTTGCACTTTAGTTGTATAAACCACAGCCGTTCAGTATCGGCGAACGGTTGTGCTAGAAAATCGTTTTACCAAATCCATAGAACAAGAGGGCATCGCGGTTAACGACACCCTCTTGTTTATTGAGGATTGAGTTTTGGATCGTCCGAATTAGCGGCGCTTGCGGGTGGCCGTGGCCTTGCGGACGGAGGTCTTCTTGGACGGAGCCTTGTCTTCGGCCGGAGCGGCGGGGGAGACCGGAGCCTCCTTGGCGGGCTCGGGCTTTACCTCGGGCTTGGGCTCTGCCTTGGGCTCTGCCTTGGGAGCAGCTGCCTTGGTCGCGGTCTTCTTGGTCGTCGTCGTGGCGCGCTTGCGCGTGGTGGTCTTGGCGGCCGGCTTGG
>CABTZM010000176.1 GCA_902489295.1 uncultured Collinsella sp. | reverse complement strand
GGGCCAGCGCCAGCTGGGTCTTGTCGCCGGTGGGGCACGGCGGCAGCAGCAGTTGGATGCGGCCGCCGTAAAACTGCGGCACGGCGAGCGTGTAGTTGGCGGCGGCGCGGCGGGCGGCCTCGACGACGGCGCCCTCAAAGGCGTGGCGCAGCAGCAGCGAGTTGTCCTCCCCCATCAGGCTGGCGGGAATTCGGGTGAGGTTCTCCTCGTCGCCCAAGATATGATCGATGTTGGAGCGGATGGGCAGGCGGTAGTCGAAGACCAGTTCGGAGGGGTCTTCGGCAAAGTGCACGCGGCACGGCAGATACTCAAACGAGACCAGCATGGGGTCGCTTTCCTTAAAGAAGCCCTTCAAAAACCAATGCTGGCGCGCGTCGGGCTTGGTGTTGGGCTCAAACAGGCCGTAGATGGTCTCGTAGCGGCGCGTGTACAGGCCGGTGTTGAACAGACAGCGGTCGTCGTCGAACACCAGCGGCAGGTTGGACGGCACGGTCTGGTCCACGTCGCGCTCGGTCAGAAACACCGCGCGACTAAACGAGAACGACAAATAGTTTTTAAGGATGCGGTTGCCGTGGCCCCAGTCCTCGGGATCGGCGAGGTCGGCCAGACGGTCGTAGCAAGGTTCGGGGCAAAATGCAAAGTCGTATACATTGCTGCACAGGGTGCTGGGGATCTCCATGTGGCGTCCAATCCATTGAAAAGCGGGCGTGCGGATGCTTAGATTCTATACGTGCGACGGGTCGCCCGTGCTTGCAACGCAACCACGGCGAAGCTCTTCGGCGAGTTCGCTGGTCGTGCAGCTTTCGGAAACGAGATCCTGAATCCAGGCGTAGTACTGGTTGTCCTTGGGCTCGGGAGCATCGGAAAGCACGACCGGGGCGCCGGCGAGCCTTAGGACGGACAGCGCAAAGACAAGACTGGTGCGCTTGTTTCCGTCCTCGAAGATGTGGTCCTTGACCATGTGCTCGGCCACGTAGGTGACCTGGTCAAAGATGTCCGCGAATCGATCGGCCGGTGATTGGCCGAATATCGTGCAAAACGCACCCGCAAGCACGGACTCGACGCGTCCAAGCTCGAGCGTGGCCCTGTCGCCCGTGGCGTCGGTCGTATAGCAGTGTCCGATCGTCAGCAGCGTGCTGTGTAGGCGCATCACGGCGGCGGACATGACCTCGAGCGATTCGGCATCATCGAGCACGAGCGGCGCGAATGGATGCGTGTCCAGCTGCGTAGCCGCCATCATGAGTTCTCCAACAGCCTGAGCGCGTTGGGCATGTCCGCGATGGTCAGCCGAATGGCCTCGTCGATCGACGGGGCTCCTTCGATCGAAATAGGCAATGTGAAATTTGCATCGTGCACAATTGAGGGATCTTCTTGGGCAACACAACCAGTGCCGTCATCAAGTTGGGAATTGCTCCAAGGCATGTATACCTCCTTTATAGCTTTACGGATGGAAAAGCCTGCGAATCGTACTCCAGAGCGATCGGTTGCCAGACGAGGTCCTCGATGGTGCAGTTTAGGGTATTTCGAGCGCGTTATTTCGGCTAGCGTATCATGGTGCGATTTACTTGTCGATTGCATGGGAGTTAATCGCTGCGCGCAATTAGGTCCTTATCGAGGGCCGTATCCGGAAGTATGTGGCAAATATCGGATATGCCGAGCACACGGGTAAGCGACAACGCTTCTACCTGCGGTTTCTTTACGTGTAAATGGCAGTGTGGTCGGGGGTTCCGAAATTTGCCGCATACTTTCGTATTCGCGAGTTCGGAAGTGCGGGGTAAAACTGAGACCTGCCGACCAGACCCCGATTTTGTGCTTTCGTGACCTGTGGTTTTATTGCCGATAATCACGTTGTGCTCAGGGATTTTCGATTTTTCCTCGCACTTCCGAAAATCGCATAAAAATGGCGAGGTACGTACCTCGCCAGTCTGACACTTCCGAGACAATCGCCTCTTCGGTGATTGAATTCTCTCACACTTGAGGGGCTTTAAGAGCCGCATCGATCAGGTTGGCGGCGTTGCCGAAACGACCTGGTTCTCCACTGGCAAAGAACGCATTCCCTTCGCGGATGGCATCTATGCTTTCGGCGTTAGGTTCTTTGGGCGGATAGGGCTGTATGGTTGCATCCGTAAGCTCATCGTTTCGTTTATGTTGAGACATAAAGGCGTACCTCTTCCCGTTCGATGCTTTTGCGGAAGGCCGGGCGCATGTGCTCTGGTGGGTTGGTGACTATGTCAATCTTTCGCCCAAGTTCCTTTTCGAGTTCAAGCGAAAGTTCATATAGCGTGCCGAACGTCATCGTGTCGTCGCAGACTAGACGCAAATCGATATCGCTATCGGGCGTTTGCTCGCCACGGGCGAATGAGCCAAATAGAAATGCCTCGCGGACGTTGTAGCGAGGCAGCACGCGGGAGACCGCAGACGATATGTCAGCAAACGAAATCATGGCTCGATTGCCGTTCAACAGTAGGACGTTGGGAAATCATCGCCAAGGGCTTCTGTTTGGCTTTTTGCCGTTCTGCGAGCTCAAAGATAAACGGAGCGTTTGATCTAACGAACTCGGTCAAAAAATCCAGATCGTCAGTAGAAAATCCTTCGACGTTAAACCATTTGACCGCAGGCAGAAAGCATTCTGCGTGGTCAAAACCAAAATCAACCGCACGCTCGACGGCCACGCGAACAGTTCCGCCTTCTCTTGTTTCTGAGTAGGCAAACTGGGTGCCGTCATCAAGTTGAACATAGCTCCAAAGCATGTCTGCCTCCTTTACAGATTTTTGAGTTAAAAAGCCTGCCCCTAGCGCGGGGCGAACCACGTTTATTAGCTGGAACCAAATACGTCATCTACAAGATCGGGCATATCAGTCCATACCTGATAAGAGCCAACCTTGTCCGGGTTCGCTTCTCTTACACGACGTTTGTTATCCGAATTGTGCTTTGCGGCATTGGCCAAAGCCTGGTCTAGGCTGCCTTCAATTACTTCCAAATTTACCGACTTGAACTTTGACGCGGACGACCTCTTTGGATCAGTTGATTTTAGAACACCAAGGTCGCGTGCCCTTTTCTCGCATTGAAGCGTTGATGCTGAAGTTTCCGGGCATGGCGAGATGTGGTCGATGAGCCACACCTCAAAGCATGGATTCGTAATCGCGAGTCTAATGCCTTTCGCCTTTGCCTCACGCTCTACTGCGGCCAAGTTCCTGAACTCGTCTGAATCGACGACGATCCATGCGGAGCTCAGTTCCTCAATTTCACCTGTTTTAACTGCCTTTTTATCAGACTCGAGTTCTCGAGACAGCTGTTTGGCCACCTTCAAGGGGTCTCCGTCTATATGCCTATACCGAACACTTCCGCGAACGTCCATTTCACTAATTAAATGGTTGAAGTATTCGGTTTCGGTCACCATGCCGTTGGACACAATCAAGTGGCGCTTCCGTTTGGCTCTTGTTTGCTTTTTACGACCGCAAGCAAGTCCTCTCCTTTCTGCCTTAGCCATTTATGTCAGCGCCTTCCTTCATCAGCTGGGACACAAGCTGATGGAAACTCGGATTTGGCAAGGGCACGTAGACTCCGTTTAAATAATTGCGCCCCAAATTCTCATTTGCGCGAGGTGAATACTCCATCGCTGCAATTAATTGTGAAGCGCCTTCAGAATCTTTTTCTACAAACCAAACCTGATCTCGTTCAAGCACCTCTTCCATGGGACTCGTACGCGTCATTAAGGTGACATCATGAGTTGAGAAGATTAGCTGCGCACTCTTTGGATTAGTGCTGGGATCGGCAAACAGTGAGACGAAGTCGCGCAACAGCGTGGGATGAAGGCTCGAATCAAGCTCGTCAATTACCGTTGTGGCCCCACTGCTTAAAGAGCGTATGGCTACCGAGAAAAAAGCCAGCGCAGCTTTTGTACCCTCCGATTCGTGGGCGGAGTTCAGCCAAACGCCGTCTCCTGAGCCTTTATGGTGGAAGAACAGGTCGTAAGAGAACGACCATTTAAGGTTATCGGCTATTTTATTGCGCGCCTCTTCCGGAATATCATCGAGTCCGATGAGAGAATCTTTTAAACCAGGGACGCCTTCAGCTTGACGAACGTCCATGCCATCAATTCCAATGTCAGCATATTTAATGAGCTGAGATAACATTTGGGCTCGT
>CABTZM010000175.1 GCA_902489295.1 uncultured Collinsella sp. | reverse complement strand
GGTGTAGGCGAGCCGCAGCTGATGCTCGACAGGGGCACATCCGTCATTTTTGTAATGAGCCGCGTAGTACTGCGCGATGCTGGCGTTCATCTCGCTGCCATTGCGATGGCGCTCAAACTGGCGTCTGCAGGTCTCGATGATCTTTGCTACCGACTTGGGTGCCGTCGCGGGAACAAGGGCGAGATAGCCCTCAAATAGCTCGTTGATGCTCAGGAGGCACAGCAGATCGATCAGCGTCCTTATGGCTGCTCCCTCGGCGGAAAAGTGCGCGGTCATGCGGTTATATCGGTTGCGGTCGACGATGGCCGCATGGGGTCTTGGAGTTTTCTGCCCCGTGGTCCCGGGCTTTTGCCGCGCCTGTGTATTGAGCTCGACGTTGCAGCGCTTGAGGCCGTCCAGCGGAAGGAACAGTGCGGTGCGCAGGGTGTTCCGCTTGCTTTCGAGTTCATGACGCTCGTCGGGTTCCCATTCGAGCTTGAGTTTCGTGTCGAGCGCCGTAAGCATATGGGCTAGGCAGCCTACGGTAAGAACGTGCGAATCGTTGTCGCGTTTTGGGGCATAGGGGTCTGTCAGCTTGCGAATGTCGGGGTCGCCCATGATCTTTGTGCAGCGCTTCAGCAGTTGAGGATGGTCGGCCAAGATCGTCGCGAGCGGTAGCGACGCGTGGTTCTTGATGGTCGCGGCGGCAAAGGCGGCATCATATTCGTTTGCATATGCTCGCTCAATTCGGGCATCCAGAATGCTTTTCTTATCGCTGTCTTCAGCGTGGTGGTTTGTCATAGCTTCTCCAATCGGTTGATGTTCGTGCTGTTTGTTGATGTGTTGGTTGTCGTGAGTGATGTGCTTGCCGTGGGTGATGTGCTGACGTTGGGGTGCTATGCGGTTTTCAATGAGCCCGTGAGGCAGTTGCTGCAGGGGCGGGATGGAACGGCCCATGCAAGGCGGAAGGCATCGTGCTCAAAATCGAGACAGCAATGCCCTGGGTGCCTCACATGTGGCAGTCACCTCATTAAGTTGTCATTGCGTTTGGGGTTGTACTTTGCCGATCTTCCTTCTCTTACACGCTAAAACTCAAACTTCATATGCTCGATCTACTTAAAACCGCAACGGCGGTCTTTTATCAACTTATATGTCGGAACGCGTCTTTACAAGTACTTTTTTGCCTTTGTTTCAAATGGGGTGGTTTTGCAACCGTCACGCGCCACGCTATGCGAACGTGCCCCGGCTCGGATAAGATGGTGCGATCGAGTTCTACCGCGCTCACCGCAAGTGGTCTTTGCTGCTGAGATAGGTCATGGCCGAAAGGGGCCCGTATCCGTTGGGATACGGGCCCCTTTTCTGTTGTCGGCCAGATACGATGGGTCGCGTGACGTCGTCAGAGGTCGAATTCGACCGCTAACGACGTTGTGCAGCTCATCATTTCTGGTCGCAAACAGTAAAGGGGCATGAGGGTGTATTGAGGAGGGGGATGTCTTGCTGTCGGCATCCGCGTGCGGTGCCATTCGCTGTCTGTAAATATACGTTTAAAGCTAATTTCATACCACTTGTCGGAATGCGGACGCTGTCCTTGCATGCCGGGCGTACATTGAACGTGGTTTTTCGCGTGAAACCACGAATCGGTTGTCAGTCCTGAACAAGGAGGCCCAGCATGACGCTTGCCAAACCTATCAACAAATACATCGACTATATCGATGCCCCCGAGGACACGTTTGAGCAATATGTCGAGAAGGCGTTAAAGTACAACTTTCGCTGCGTATTTGCGAACCTGCAGGAGTACGAGACGGGCCGCGCCATGCTCGAGGACTCTGACATCATCCTTGCCGGCGCTATCGACTTTCCTCAGGGCACTATGACGCTTGAGGAGAAGCTTGCGAGGTTTGAGGAATACGCTGCGCGCGGCTTTACCGAGATTGACTACGTTTTGAATCAGGAGTCGGTCGAGGACCGCGATTTTGTTGCCATCGAGCGCGAGATGACTGCCATTGCTGATTTTTGTCGCGCGCATGGCATCACTGACAAGGTGATTGTCGAGATGTGCAAGCTGGACGGCGACGATGCCGCCAAGCGCCGTGTCTGTGAGATTGCGCTGGAGGCTAAGCCGGGATTCCTTAAGACATCGACCGGCAGAAGCTATGGCGGTGCTAAGCTCGAGGACGTGCGGCTGATGCACGAGGTGCTCGGCGATGCCGTGGCAATCAAGGCTGCGGGCGGTATCCATAATTATGAAGAGGCTTGCGCATTCATCGAGGCCGGCGCCAGCGTGTTGGGCGCATCGGCGGGCATCGCGATCGTCGAGGGCGCACCGACGGATGAGCGTCGCTAGCAGACGTATTTGACCTGAGCGATAAAGCTTCACGACCACGCGCCGTTCATGTTCGGGACAATATGACATTTTCCCGTTGCAAACAGCGCCGCCGCGGGTGTTCTGTATGATGGCTCAGACAAGGTTGTTCAATGACAGGGAGGCATATATGGCAATCAAAGCCATCGCAATGGATATCGACGGTACGCTTACCAACGACCAAAAGGTCATCAGCTCGCGTACGCGCGAGAAGCTGCTCGCGGCACAGGAATCGGGCATCAAGCTCATTCTGGCTTCGGGCCGTCCTGCATGGGGCCTTCGCGCCCTTGGTCAGGAGCTCGACCTACACAATCATAATGGCCTGCTCGTGGCCTTTAACGGTGCACACGTAGTCGATGCCCAGACCGACGAGGTACTGTTTGACCAGGCCATGCCGGTCGACGAATTGCATCGTCTGCTCGATCACCTGCGCAACTTTGACGTGATTCCCATGATCTCGCTCGGTCGGGACCTGCACGTCGTGGACTCGTATCGCTGCATGATCACACTGCCGGACGGTTCGCAGAAGAATATCGTCAAATACGAGCGCGATGCGTGCGACCTTAAGATCCGTGAGGTCGAGAGCTTGCATGAGGTCGTGGATACTTATCCTGTGGACAAGCTGCTGACGGCGGGAGATCCGGCCTATCTGCAAGCGCATCACGAGGAGATGTACGCGCCCTTTACTCAGACGCTTTCGGGTATGTTTACGGCCGACTGGTACTTTGAGTTTACGGCGCCCGGCATCGATAAGGCTCGCGCGCTCGAGGGCTCCCTGTCCAAGTTGGGTATCGATGCCAGCGAGGTCGTATCGTTTGGCGACGGCCAGAACGACAAGTCCATGATTGAGTGGGCCGGCACTGGTGTTGCCATGGGCAACGCGGTTGACGAGGTTAAGGCCGTGGCCCAGATGGTGACCGCCAATAACAACGAAGACGGCATTGCGGTGGCGCTGGATAAGCTGCTGGGTTAGAATCGCCGATTAATGCATGGTTCGGGCGCCTGCTCGCGGGCGTCCTTTTGTTAGGGAGGGTGCCGTGTCCGCATTTCCGTTCGACGCCGTTATCTTTGACATGGACGGCGTCATTGTCGATACCGAGTATTACTACTTGGGCGAGACTGCCGCGTTTGCCAAGGAGCTTGGGCTTAATCTGACTCAAGAGGAGTTGAATGGGCAGGTCGGTACCTCGCATCAGTTCTTCCTGCATATGCTGGTCGATTGGTTTGAGCGCGCCGGTAAGGGGCATTTCACTGGCGAGGAAGCGTTGGCCCGTTGGAACGAGTGGGCGCATAAGCGTCCGCGCGACTATCAGGCTTTGATTAACCCAGGCGCCGTGGATACGATTCGAGAGCTGCCGCGCCGTGGCGTTCGCGTGGCGCTTGCCAGCTCGTCTCCCATGGATAGCATCGAGGAAGTGCTCAACGCATGCGGGCTGTCGGATGCCTTTGAGTATGTGGTGAGCGGCGAGCAGTTTAAGGAGAGCAAGCCCGAGCCCGACATCTACCTGCATGCGCTGGACCTGCTGGGGCTGCCCGCGAATCGCTGCTGCTGCGTCGAGGATTCGGTGCCTGGCATCACTGCCGGCAAGCGAGCCGGCCTGACAGTCATTGCCAAGCGCGAGGAGCGCTTTGGCTTTAGCCAGGATGCCGCGGACAAGATTATCGACCAGCTGCCGGAGCTGCTCACGCTTTCTTAGGAGCGCGGTAGTTGCGCGTTTTTCGGGTCAGATGAGTAAATAGCCAACATTTTGGTGCGGCAGCAAGCATACTTTATGCTAATGCGGGCTCAAGGGCTTGTTGAATGCCCTTG
>CABTZM010000174.1 GCA_902489295.1 uncultured Collinsella sp. | reverse complement strand
TTTGCCTTGATGAGGCCCGTCACCACGTTGGAGCTCGGACGCTGCGTAGCCACGATAAGGTGGATACCGGCGGCACGGCCCAGCTGGGCAATACGCACGATTGACGCCTCAACATCCTTGCCGGCGACCATCATCAGGTCCGAAAGCTCGTCGATGATGATGACCAGATAAGGCATCTTTTGCGGCGGGTTATCGTAGTGCTCAAACTCGCCAGCGGCCTGTTTTTCGTTGTAGGTCGAGATCTTACGAACGTTCAGGCGCTCGAAGACCTTCAAGCGGCGCTCCATCTCGGAAACGGCCCACTGCAGCGCGCTGGCGGCCTGCTTAGGCTCGGTCACCACGGGCACATAGAGATGCGGCAAGCCGTTGTAGCCCGCGAGCTCGACGCGTTTAGGGTCGACCATGATCAGGCGAACGTCCTCGGGAAGCGCGCGCATGAGCAAGGTCGTGATGATGGAGTTGATCATCACCGACTTACCGGAGCCCGTGGTACCGGCGATCAGCAGGTGGGGCATCTTGGCGAGGTCGGCGACAACCGGCGTACCCTCGGCATCGCGGCCGATGGCAAGCTCGAGCGGGCCACCCTTGACATAGGGCAGCACGTCACCAAGGTTGACGTTTTGGCGCTTGCGGTTGGGAATCTCGATACCCACGAGCGAGGTGCCAGGGATAGGAGCGAAGATACGCACCGACTGAGCGGCAAGCGAAAGCGCGATATCGTCCTCGAGGCTCGAAATCTTGCTCACGCACTCGCCCTCGCCAGGTTGCAGCTTAAAGGTCGTCACCGTGGGGCCGGCGATCCAGCCGACCACGCGGGCACTGCGGCCAAACTCAAGCAAGGTGGATTGCAGTGACTCAGCGGTCTGCTCAAGCTCCTTGTCCGAAGACGCGGCGGAAGCCGACTGCGGGTTGGCATGCAAGATTTCGAGCGGCGGAAGCTTGAGGCCGTCCTCTTCTTCGCCCTCGATATCTGCGGCGCCGTCGTCCACTCCCCCATCACGAGCCGCAGCCGATTCGACAGCACTCGTGGCAGGCGCATCGGCAACCTTGGGATGCTTCAGGAAGTCGGGAATCTGAGGTGCGGCCGAGACGGGATTCACGGCAAACGGCGGCTCGGACTCGTTGATCTTATCGGGGTCGTCTTCCATCGAAAGCTGGCCGGTTACCTGACCGCGCTTTGCATGGCGACGCGGCAGCAAAGTTGTCTTTGCGGTCTCAATCGGAGCCTCGTCGTCCTCGTCATCGCCCTCGGTGAGCTCAATCTCGCTATCGGACCAAGACGGGTCGGGCTCACTTGTATTCAACTTGGGTGTGGCCTTGCCCTTCTTGGCATGGCGGCGCGGCAACAGCGTTGTCTTGGCCCGCTCGGCATCCACGGCATCGGACACGTCAACAAACGGATCCTCGTCCTCGTCGTCATCGTCCAAAACCGGGTCCACATCGTTGCCCATGACCGTGGTCACGGCAGCATCGGAGCCCTTTTGACGAAGAATGCTCAGATGCGGGCGGGCGACGCCAGGCACCGACAGGGCCTCATCGTCACCCCACGGGCTCGCGTTAACATCGGCACGACGGCGTTCGGCAAAATCTGCCGCACGATCGCGGGCAGAGCGCAGCACGCCGCCCACCGAAAATCCAATGATAACCAGGCCCACGACGACAAGCCCCAGCAGGACTACCATGGCGATAGGCTTACCCAGGGCATTCTGCAGCGCACTCGCAATAAACGCACCGATGTAGCCACCCGAGGCGGACAGATTTTGCGGCGTGAACATAAGGTCGCACGAATCGCTCGTACCCGGCACCATCAGCGAAAGAATGGAGACGACGGCGATAAAGACCACGGCGCCGCCCGCAACAGAGCGCACGTTGAGCGGCGAGTCCTCACCCAAAAAGAGCGTGGCGGCAAACAGCAAGATGACGATCGGCAGCACGTAGGCGCCCAGGCCAAAGCCCAGGTGATAGAACCCGGCAACAGCAGCTGTCACGGGCGCTGTTGCCGGTGAGATCACGGCAATGAAGGACGCGATCGCCAAAACGGCAATGACCACGCCGGCGATATCGCGATTGGCCGAAGGCTCGACCAAGGGCTCAAAATCGTCGAAGTCTACCTCATGGCCCTTATTGGCACGCAGATGGGAACCGGCACCCTTAGCAGATGCCGGTTGGTTGTTGGCTTTATTGCCTTTGGCGTTTTGTGCAGATCCGCGCGCCAAACTAAACCTCCATGACGACCGGGATGATCATCGGACGGGTACGCGTACGGCTCCAAATGAAGTTGGAGAGCGAATCGCGCACGGCCTTGCGAATGGCATCGGAGCCGCTGCTGGTAAAGCTGAACTTGCCCTTCTCGATCGTCTTCATAATGGATGCGGAGGCATCCTCGGAGAACTGGTCGTCGATGGCAAACGAGACGCCGCGACCCGAGAACTCGATAGCCTCGATCTTCTTGTGCTTGAGCGAGACGATAGCAACGGCCGTGACCATACCGTCATTGGCGAGCTTCTGGCGATCGCGCAGGACGATGGGGTCGGTATCGCCGATGCGCAGGCCGTCGACGTAGACGACGCCGGACTCGACGGGCGTACCACGCTTGACGATACCGCCGCGCATCTCGAGCGTGTCACCGTTATCGAGGATAAAGATATGATCCTCCTTGAGACCCATCTTACGGGCCAGCTGGGCATGGGCGCGCAGATGCACGGCCTCACCGTGAACCGGCATAAAGTACGTGGGCTTGGCCATGGCCATCAGGAGCTTGAGCTCCTCCTGGCTACCGTGACCGGAAACGTGAACGAGAGCGCGGTTCTTATCCCACACGTCGCAGCCGAGCTTAGCCAGGCTGTTGACGACCTGCTGGACGGCTTTCTCATTGCCGGGAACAGGAGTTGCCGAGAGGATAACGGTATCGCCCTCGTGGATGGAGAGCGTCTTGTGCTCGCCATTGGCCATGCGGGACAGGGCCGACAGCGGCTCGCCCTGCGAACCGGTGCACATGACGACGATCTTGTCGTCGGGCAGGTTATCAATATCGAAGGCATCGATGATATCAGCGTCATCGATGTTGAGGTAGCCCAGCTCACGCGCGACGCGGGTGTTGGTGAGCATGGAGCGACCGGTCACAACGACCTTACGGCCGCACTTGCGGGCGGCATCGCAGATCTGCTGCAAACGATGGATGTGGCTCGAGAACGACGCGACGAACACGCGACCCGGGGCGTTCTTGATGGCGTGCAGCAGGTTGGGACCAACCTCGGCCTCGGACTTGGTAAAGCCGGGAACCGTGGCATTGGTGGAGTCGGAAAGCAGCAGGTCGATGCCCTGCTTTGCAAAGCGGCTGATAGCGGCATAATCGGGCGTGACGCCGTCGATGGGCGTCTGGTCGAGCTTAAAGTCGCCGGTGTGCATGACGGTGCCCTGATTAGTACGGATGAACACGCCCAGAGCGCCGGGGATGGAGTGCGTCATCGAGAAGAAGTCGAGCGAGATACCGCCGAGGTTGACATGGCTGCCGCCCTTGACCTCGCGGAACTTGGGCGCGCGGATTCGGAACTCGGAGAGCTTGCCCTCGATAAAACCGAGCGTCAGCTTGCTCGAGAAGATGGGCACCTTGTTGTTGAGGTCCTGCAGCAGGTACGGAAGCGAACCGGTGTGGTCCTCGTGGCCGTGGGTGACGATGATACCGCGGAGCTTCTCCTCGTTCTCCAGAACATAGGTGTAGTCGGGAAGCACCAGGTCGATACCGGGCTGGGAGTCATCGGGGAACATAAGGCCAGCGTCGACGAGCACCATGTCGTCGCCGCACTCGAAGACCGTCATGTTCTTGCCGATGCCGTCAAGGCCGCCAAGCGGGATGATCTTCAAGGGAGATGATTTTTTAGCTGCCATAGGTTAGTGTGGTTTCCTTTCTTCGAAACGGGTCTGGAACAACCGACGGGGCGCTTCTGGCAAACCGACCGCCGGGAACGTACAAACATGCATCACAGAGTCGATGCAATAACCACAGTATGATACCCATTTGCACAACAACAGACCACCCATGCATCAAAGCCCCATCTGAACTGGTCTATCCCGCCGGTCTGGGGCCATCGGGGGGCCGGGCGGGGTCATGTTTGGTCCCCATCCACCCCCGCCAGAAGGGAAACACATTAAAGTGCTTTCCT
>CABTZM010000173.1 GCA_902489295.1 uncultured Collinsella sp. | reverse complement strand
TGGCGTTGGCGCCTGGGGAGTTGAACCCCACGACGCCCCGTCGCGCGTATTCCTCGATGGGGATGTTGTTCACGCCCGCGCCGCAGCGTCCGATGGCGCGGATGCCCGCCGGGAGTTCGTAGCCGTGCAGGTCGGTGGATCGCATGAGGATGGCGTCCGCGTCCTCGGTACGTTCGACCAGCTCGTACCCCGCTCCGAAGTCGACCTGTCCGTCTTTGGTGATGTCATCGATGGTCTTGATATATCGCATGGTGAGTTCCTCCGTATCCCGGCGACCGGCACCCATGGGGTCCGGCGCTCAGACAGTCCTGCTCGCACGAAGAGCCCACTGGGCTCTTCTTTGCGTGCGGAATCTACGAAAAGTTAACCTGTGCCGCCCGGCCAGGCCCTAGGTTTACTTGTTTGCCGCCTAGATGGCGTCTTGAGTGTCTAGATACTTAGGCTGAATTTAATTGAACGAAGGGGGCTCCTTGTTGGCAAGGAGCCCCCTTCTGGTTTGGTTACTTTAGGGTTGTGGGCACTTCCCTATTTGGCGTCGGCCCAGGTTATGCCGGTGCTGGCTTCGGCGATTAGGGGGACGCGGAGGTCTACTACGTGCTCCATGACGTCGCGAACCATGGTGGTTAGGCGCTCGACTTCGTCGATGGGGCACTCAAAGTCCAGTTCGTCGTGCACTTGCAGGATCATGTGGGCGGCAAAGCCTTCCTCTTCCAGGCGGCGGCTTACGCGGGCCATCGCGATCTTGATGATGTCGGCGGCGGTTCCCTGCATGGGATGGTTCATGGCCGTGCGCTCGCCAAAGCCGCGGAGTTGCGGGTTTTTGGCCTTGAGCTCCGGAATATGACGACGGCGGCCGTACATGGTCTCGGCGTAGCCCGTCTGCTTGGCGCGTGCCACCACGTTGTCGAGGAACGTGCGCACGCCCGGGTAGGCCTCGTAGTAGCGGTCGATCATGTCGCGTGCCTCGGCCATCGAGATATGCAGCGACTGCGACAGGCCGTAGGCCTGCTGGCCATACACGATGCCAAAGTTCACGGCCTTGGCGCGACTGCGCAGGTCGGGCGTTACCTCGGACACCGGCACACCGAACACGCGCGCCGCCGTCTCGGCATGGAAGTCCTCGCCCTCGTTAAAGGCGCGCACCAAGTGCTCGTCACCTGAGAGATGCGCCAGCAGACGCAGCTCGATCTGCGAGTAGTCCACCGCCAAAAAGACGCTTCCCTCGCCTGCCGAAAACGCCGTCTTGACGGTACGGCCCAGCTCCGAGCGCGTCGGAATGTTTTGCAGATTAGGGTCGCTCGAAGACAGACGCCCCGTCGCGGTGATGGTCTGGTTGTACGTGGTGTGCACGCGACCGTCACCGCGGCGCAGCGGGCCCAGCGTGTCCAGATAGGTGGACTTGATCTTGGACTTCTCACGCCAGTCCAAGATCAGACGCACGATTTCGTGGTCACGGGCAAGATCGCTCAGCACCTTGGCGTTGGTCGAATAGTAGCCGCGCTTGGTCTTTTTGAGGCCCTTGGTCGGAAGCCCCATAACGTCAAACAGCACGTGCGAGAGCTGCATGGGGCTGCCGATGTTAAAGGTCTCGTCCCCTGCCAGGTCGCGGATGCTGCGCTCGACCTCGGCAATCTGGGTAGCAAGCCCCTCGGACAGACTATGCAGACGGTCGGGGTCTACAAGCATGCCCGCGCGCTCCATCTTGGCAAGCACCGGCACGAGCGGCATCTCAATGCCATCGAACACGTTGGCGGCGTTCTCACGGGCCATGCGGTCGCGCAGCGGTGCGACCAGTGCCAGCGTCAAGGCCGCCGTGCGAGCGGCGGGCGCAGGAGCATCCTCGCCAGCACCCTCCGCACCGCGCACCGCAGGCAGCGCCATCTGCAGATAGGTATCGGCCAGATACGCCTCGTCAAACTCGGAGCGGTCGGAATCCAACAGGTAGGCGGCAACCACGGTATCGAAGATGCGCGTGGAATCGACTGCCAGCGGATCCATGAGCTCGGGCTCGGAAGAGTCGATGGGCGAAAGCTCATGCAGCAGTGCTTTCATATCCGGGCTCGCCACGCGGCCCTCCATAAACAGGCGCGCAAGCACGCCGGCGATCACGCCATGGGCGAAGTTGAAGCCATCGACCGCGGCAGTGGTACCGCCTTCGCCCTCCTCAAGCGCAAGCAGCCCCTTGGACGTCGCCAGCCACAGCGTGCGCGTCAGGCCAAAAAGCGCGCCCTCCTCCTTGTCATCGTCCACCACGGCGGCAATCCACTCGCCTGCCTCGATCGCACGAGCGATCTCGTCGGCAGCAGCAGCGAGCGCCTCGGCATCGCCAGCGGCAGCACGCATAACGGGGGGAATCTCAAACGTGCTGACAGCGGCCGCAGACCCACCCTCGCCACCAATCAGTGACAAGAAACGGTTCTGCATGGCCGTAATGCCGAGTGCGCCCAGTGCCGCGGACAGTTCATCAGCAGAAAACGCCGGGAAGGACGTCGCGTCAAAGTCGAGCTCGACAGGCGCATCGGTGCGAATGGTCGCAACCTTGCGGCTCAGCAGCGCGTCGTCGATGTGCGCACGAAGGTTCTCGCCCATCTTGCCCTTGACCTCATCAGCATGCGCGATGACCTCGTCCAAGCTGCCGTACTGTGCGATGAGCGCGCTCGCCTTTTTGGGGCCGATGCCCGGTACGCCGGGAATATTGTCCGACGTATCGCCCTTCAGACCGTAAAAATCGGGCACGAGCGCCGGCGTGATGCCGTGATACAGATCATCCACGCTCTCAGGTGTCATAATCGCTACGTCGGATAGGCCCTTGCGGGTCGAGACCACGTTGACGTGCTCGGTCACAAGCTGATACATGTCGCGGTCGCCGGTCACCAGCAGCATGTCGCAGCCTGCCTCCTCACCCAGGCGCGCCATGGTTCCCAGGATATCGTCGCCTTCCCAGCCCTCGGACTGCAGAATCGGCACGTTGAGCGCACCGAGCAGCTCCTTGATCATCGGAAACTGCGCGTGCAGATCGGGATCCATGGGCGGACGCTGCGCCTTATACTGCGGCAGCATCTCCATGCGCACGCGCGGCTTGCCCTTGTCAAACGCCACGACCACACCGTCGGGGTTAAAGGCGTCGATCATCTTGAGAAACATGTTCAGAAAGCCAAAGATCGCGTTGGTGGGGCGACCGTCCGGCGCGTTCATGGTCGGCGGCACGGCGTGGAAGGCGCGATGCATGAGCGAGTTGCCGTCGATAACGGCAAAGGTGCGGCGCTTGTCAGACATATTGAATACCTCGCTTTGGGCTGGGCACGGTTTGCTCACTCCAGTTTACACGCTCCCCGCCCCGCGGCCACTGCACATCAAGCTCCCCTGCCGCCGCGAGCCCGCGCGTGATACGATGGCTCACGGTACATCAACCAGCACGATCGATCCGAAAGGAGCCTGCGTCATGGAGCGTCCCTGCGCATGGAAAAAGTACACGCCACAGCAAGTCGAGGAGCTCGAGGAGCTTTGCCGCGGCTATAAGCAGTTTTTGAGCGAGAACAAGACCGAGCGCCTGTGCGTCAAGGCCGGCATCAAGATGGCCGAGGAGGCGGGATACATCGACCTGGAGACCGTGATCGCCGAAGGCCGCGAGCTCAAGGCGGGCGACAAGGTGTACGCCGCCAATCACGGCAAGGACCTCATGCTCGTCAACCTGGGCACCGCCCCGCTCGAGCAGGGCTTTAACATCCTGGGCGCCCACGTGGACTCGCCGCGCCTGGACCTCAAGCAAAACCCCGCCTTCGAGGCCGGCGACATGGCCTACCTCGACACGCACTACTACGGCGGCGTCAAGAGCTACCACTGGGTGGCCTCCCCGCTCGCACTCGTGGGCGTCATCTGCAAAAAGGACGGCACCACCGTCGACATCAACATCGGCGACAAGGCGGACGACCCGGTCTTTACCATCTCCGACCTGCTGATCCACCTCTCGAGCGAGCAGATGTCCAAGCCCGCCAAGGACGCCGTCGACGCCGAGATCCTCGACGTGATCGTGGGCGGCCGCCCTGTCAAGTTCGACGAGGACGACAAGGACGCCCCCAAGGAGCCCGTCAAGCAGATGTTCCTGGACATCCTCAAGGAGCAGTACGACGTCGAGGAGGAGGACTTCCTCTCCGCCGAGATCGAGGTCGT
>CABTZM010000172.1 GCA_902489295.1 uncultured Collinsella sp. | reverse complement strand
TGGGGTCACCGCGCGGTCCGCATCTGATGGTGTCGACGCCAATGGTATATGGATGCGCCATCGACGTCTTCAATTAAGAAGATATCAGTGCGGAATGTTTTCAAAACCAAGCCCGGCCCCGGCCTGCGGCGACACAACTGGCGGTTCTTGGGCATCGCTTGCTGGCGGGGTTCCTTGTCTGAGTTGGACTTAGTTGGCGGGGCTATTGATCCCGGTCGCTGCCCCGTCTCAGCATCGATCTTAGCTTCTCGAAGCTCTCCTCGCTCAGGCAGTGCTCCATGTGGCAGCCCTCTTGCGACGCGACCTCGGGCGTTACGCCTGCGTCCTCTAGCAGCCCTACAAAAAAGCAGTGGCGCTCCCACATTTGACGGGCAACCTCAAGACCGCGTTCCGTCAGACGCACGTCGCGTTTGCCCATCTCCACGTAGCCGGTGCTCTCCAAGGCCGCCATGGCTTTAGAGACGCTTGCTTTGGTTACGCCCAAGTATTCGGCAACGTCGATCGAGCGCACGGTGCCCTGACGTTCCGATAGGACGTAGATCGATTCGAGATAGTCTTCTCCGGATTCACGTAGGGCCATGGGCCGCCTTTCGCGATGGCTTCTAGTTAGCCTTTGGATACTTTTACTTGATTTACTTTACCGCAAAAGTTGCCCATGTCTTACTACGTTGTTTAAAAAGTTAACCGTGTTTCACAAAACGCACGGGACGAAAACAAAACGGGGACACGCCCCGCAAGGAGTGTCCCCAACTGCCGGCAGAAAAGGAACGTCCCCAGATGCCGAATCCGCAGCTACAGCAGGCCAAAGTGTTTGGCGGCGTTGTAGATGCCGTCGTCGTCTACGGCGGTCGTTACGTAGGTCGCCGCGGCCTTCACGGTATCCTGCGCGTTGCCCATGGCCACGCTCGTGCCCACGGCGGAAAACATCGACAGGTCGTTCTCGCCATCGCCAAAGGCGATCGCCTCGCTCGCGTCGATATCCAGCCGCTCCAGCGTCGCCGCGACACCCAGGTCCTTGCCGCCGTTAGCGGGAATAATATCGCAGAACAGGTCACACCAGCGCGTGGTGAGCGAATGCGACACCGCATCAGTCACGATATGCTCGTCGGCCGGATCAACAAAGGCGCAGAACTGGTAAACCGGCGCATCGAAGGCGTGCTCAAACGGCTCCTCGTGGTAGACGATTCCCGCGTTGCTGCCTGCCGTCACCACGCGCTCGGACAGGCGGTTCACAAACGAGTTCTCGCCCTGCATGCACAGCGAGTCGTAGCACCTCTGAGCCACCTGATCCACAATCACCGCGACGTCGTCCGGATCGATCGGACAGCTGCGGTAAACCCCCTCGGCATCAAAGCAGTGCTGACCCGAAAGCGTGATGTACGCATCCCAACCAAGATCGAACAGCCAATCGGGCATCTGATAGGTCGGGCGACCCGTGGCGATCACGCACGCAATCCCATGCTCATGAAAGCTGTCGAGCACCTGCTGCGCCGACGCCGGAATCCGATGGGTCTTAAAGCTCAGCAACGTGCCGTCGATATCGAAAAACGCGGCCTTGATCATCCTCGCCTACTCCTCGCCCTCGAGCTTCTCGCTCGCCTCGAGCCACGCCATCTCCAACTCGTCCATGGCGGCGTGGGCCTCGTCGATCTTTGCCTGCTGCTCGCCCAGCGCCGTGTAGTTGGTGGGGTCGACCTGAGCCATCGCGGCCTCGGCCTCCTCCACGCGGGCGCGCTGCGTCTCCATTTTGCGCTCGAGCGAGCTCACCTCGCGGCGAAGCTTCTGGCGTTCGGCGTTGGAAAGGCCATTGGGCTGGCCGCTCGACTTGGGCTTTTCGGCCGCAGCCGCCGCGGCACCGGTGTCAAACGTGCCGGTCTTGGCGCTCGGCGCACCCACGGGCTCGCCCTCGGCGGTGGCGTTGCACAGGCGCAGGTACTGGTCCACGCCGCCGGGCATATGCGTCAGGTGGCCGTCGAGCAGCGCCCACTGCTGGTCGGTCACGCGCTCCATCAAGAAGCGGTCGTGCGTCACCAGGATTAGCGTGCCGGGCCAGCCGTCGAGCAGGTCCTCGACAATCGCGAGCATGTCGGTATCCAGGTCGTTGCCGGGCTCGTCCAGGATAAGCACGTTGGGCTCGTCCAGGATCGTCAGCAGCAGCGACAGGCGACGGCGCTGGCCGCCCGAAAGATCGCCGATGCGACTCCAGAGCTGCTGTGTCGTAAAGCCCAGGCGCTCGCAAAGTTTCTCGGGCGAAGTCTCCTTGCCGTCGATGACGTAGTACTTCTTATAGTTGCCGAGCACCTCGCGGATCGTGTCACCCATGTAGGGCTCGAGTTCCTCGAGCTGCTGCGACAGAACGCCAAAGCGCACCGTCTGGCCAATCTTCACACGGCCGCGCGTGGGCTCAATCTTGCCCTGGATCACGTCGAGCAAGGTCGACTTGCCGGCGCCGTTCTCGCCCAAAAGACCATAGCGGTCGCCCGCGCCGATGAGCCAGGTCACATCGGTGAGCACCTGCTTGGGCGCACCATCGGTATCCGCATAGCCGGCATCCACGTCGACCACGTCGATAACCTGCTTGCCCAGGCGGCTCACGGCCAGGCGCTTGAGCTCCAGCTCGTCACGCACGGGCGGCACGTCGGCGATAAGCTCGCGAGCGGCATCAACACGAAACTTGGGCTTGGTGGAACGAGCCTGGGCGCCGCGGCTCAGCCACGCGAGCTCCTTGCGCGCCATGTTGCGACGGCGCTCCTCGGTGACGGCGGCCATGCGGTCGCGCTCCACGCGCTGCAGAATGTATGCCGAATAGCCGCCCTCGAAGGGATCTACCTGGCCGTCGTGGACCTCCCACATGCTGGTGCAGACCTCGTCCAAGAACCAGCGGTCGTGCGTGACCACGAGCATGGCGCCCTGGCCGCGCTGCCAGCGGGCCTTTAAGTGACGCGCAAGCCAGTTGATGGTGCGCATGTCCAGGTGGTTGGTGGGCTCGTCGAGCATGAGCACATCGTAGTCGCCGATCAGCAGGCGCGCGAGGTCCACGCGACGGCGCTGACCGCCCGAGAGCTCGCCCACCATGCCCTCCCAGGGCACATCGCTAATAAGACCGGCCAGAATCTGGCGCGTACGCGGACTCGACGCCCACTCATACTCGGGCGTGTCGCCCACAACGGCATGATGCACGGTATCGGTGTCGACAAGCTGATCCTTTTGGCCGAGTAGACCGATCGTGGTGCCGCGGCGGTGCGTCACGCGTCCGTCATCGGGCTCCAGCGTGCCGGCGAGCACGCTCAGCAGCGTCGACTTGCCGTCGCCGTTTTTACCGACAATACCAATGCGGTCGCCCTCGCCCACGCCGAGCGTCACGCTATCGAAAATATGCTTGGTGGGAAACTCTAGGCTGATGGAATCGCATCCCAAAAGAATCGCCATATGCCCTGCTCCTTCGTAGAAATTCAACGTTGTCCATGATAGCAGCGAAAAGGCGGGGCGCACACGACGCAAAAAGGCGGGCCATCTCCCGCAAGAGATGACCCGCCTCTCCAATCAGCCCCGCGGCAACCGTGGCCGCCGCGGGCCTCAAGCATGTCCCGGACTAGGAGAACATGCCGGTGAGGTAATCATTCAGCCGCTTATCCTTGGGCCGTTGGAAAATCTCGTCGGTCTCGTCGTACTCGACCATATCGCCCATGTAGAAAAACGCCGTGCGGTTGGAAACGCGCGACGCCTGCTCCATGTTGTGCGTCACGATGACGATGGCGCGGTCGGCCACGATCGACGACATGAGGTCCTCGATCGCCAGCGTCGAGATGGGGTCGAGCGCCGAGCAGGGCTCGTCAAACAGGATTACGTCGGGGTTGAGTGCCAGCGTGCGCGCGATGCACAAACGCTGCTGCTGACCGCCCGAAAGCGCGTAGGCGCTCTTGTCGAGCTTGTCCTTGACCTCGTCCCACAGGGCCGCACCGCGCAGGCTTTCCTCGACCATGCGATCGAGCTCGTCGCGGTCGGTGATGCCGTGGCGCTTGGGCGCAAACGTGATGTTGTCTCGAATGGACTTGCGGAAGGGGTTGGGCTGCTGAAACACCATGCCAATGGACCGGCGCAGCTCGTAGGTATTCTCGGTCTTGGTGTTCACGTTGCGTCCGCGGTAGCTGATCTCGCCCTCCACGCGGCAGCCGCGAATCTCGCGATTCATCAGGTTGAGGCTGCGCAAGAAGGTCGACTTGCCGCAGCCG
>CABTZM010000171.1 GCA_902489295.1 uncultured Collinsella sp. | reverse complement strand
CCGCCCCGGGTTTTTTTTTTTTAACCCCGACCGACGGGGAAAGGGGCCTCGGGTATGAAGGGGAAACCTTTTCCCCGCCGGCCCCCTTTGCCCGTTCGATCGTTAGACGAACTACCGAATTATGGAAAAGGTGAATGCATGAACAACGGGAAAAGCGAACTACAGAACTACGTGATAACGACAGGACGCAATAGCGCAAAAGCAGCAAACCGTAAAATACGAACCACGAAACTACGGATTAGTAGAACTATTGAACATCGTACCGTTCGGTCCTGAATTTTGTCCGCAAGAGTCGTACGCTGCCGTACAAAACTGCGTTTTGCCCGGTAGCGTACCGCCGCCGAAGGCGGCGCTTGTTAGGGCTCTGCCCTAAAACCCGGCGCCTTCGGCGTTACGAAGTTACGTTCTTACACTATTGCATTATGTCGTAGATACACTGTGACGTAGTTGCGTTTTTATGTTGTTGCGTAACCACGCAGTTCCGTTATTCAGCCCTTACGTAGTTCTATAGTTCGCTTTTTACGATAAAGAGTTATTAGCCAATATCTTCTTTTCGTTGATTTGGAAGGGCCGTCGTTCGTCAATCAATTATGAGCACGGCATATTCGGTCTCGCATTCGCGGGGCATCGCACAGTGCCGGACAGATGGGCTGAACTCCGACCCTGTCGTTATTCGCCTCATTACTTGTCAGCCAAATTGTGGTCATCAGGCTAACGAGACACACTTGGTCAGTTTGATTCAAGGCCTAGTCCCCCCCGGATCGTTCAGGCGAGAGCGCGGAGTCGCTGGTGGCTGTTTTTGTCGATGGACATTATCTAGGGTGTGTCGGCAGGTTCGACTAGATTCCCATTCTTTGAATGTTCAATAGTATCGTTATGTTGCAGTTGCAATGCTGCGTAGTTCCGATATTTCGTAGTTACGTTATTCAGCTATGTCACAGTTCGGTTATTCAGCTTTTTCATTATTCACTATCTCGGTATGTACGAAACAATGCGTCGTAATTGAACCAAATGGGATGTCCGTAATCGACTCCAGCCATCCATCTTGCCTTGAGCTCTCAAGCAAGACGTGACCCACAAGATAATCGAGAAGCGATCGGATGGATTCCGATTGAAAGATCGGTTTCGCTGTGCTATTAGGGCGAGGACATTGAATTGCGGTGACCGCTTTAGATGAAGGGCGCTGTTAAACGTCGAACTGGGCTGTGGCAAGCGCCCCCCACCTTCCGTATTTTGATTTTCCCTCTATTACGTTTTTGCGTAGTTACGTAGTCGCGTTATTACGCTATTGCACTGTTCAGCAAATCTTCTTTTACGCTGTTCACTATTCCAGTTTGTGCGTAATTCAGCAATGTCGTAGTTCGGCAATACCATAGCTATTCACCTGCAAAAACATTGGCACCGCATGTCACCAAACTGTACGGCACGGTACGTGTCGCTGCTCTACGCTAGTTAAAGCATGAGTTAGGAGACGGCGCATGGGTGAAACGTCCCGTGAGAAAAAGCCAAAAAGGGCGCGTATAGAAGCCAGGAGCACCGTTGAGGAAGCGGAAGCCATTCGTGCATTGGCAAACAGCCTCAACATGAGCGTCACAGAGTACATTCTGTACAAGGCGCTCTACGAGACCAATGCCTCATCAGGATCAACATTAAGGGATATCTGGGACGAGCTATTTACGATTTCGGCGCAACTGTCTGAGCTCAATTTAAACGCAAAGGCGATAGCGGGACAGTCACGCGCTGCCGAAGCGAGAAGGGTGTCTATGGCCATATTCTCGGCAATCGATACCGTCGAGCCATGTCTGATTGATGTCTGCGAGCGTCTATCGCGTGCAATCGAGGCTGAATATCCGACTGAAAGGAGACGTAATGCCCTTTCTTAAGACGCTCTCGGGTGGTGAAGGCAGCTGTAAACAGGTCGATGACTACTTGTCATTTGGGCATCGAAGCGCTGAGGACCACGAAGAGAGAATGGAAAAATATCTTGCCGGAGATAAGTCTGCCTCGCGCTCCATGGCGTTCGGGCACTCTCCAGGTCTGCCCGATACCCCTTACGGATGGCATAAGGTAATGGATGCGACTAGAAAGAGGTTCGGAAAAGACAAACCTCCTGAGTGGTTTGAGAACAAGAGGCGGTCGAACCCTGACTTGGTCTGGAGGAACTACTATCAGTGGGTTTTATCGCCGGACCCCAGGGATCGCGCGTCGGCAGAGGAGGTTGGCCAGCTCGCCCAGGAATGGTGTGAGAGGGTTTGGCCTGCCGATCGGGGCTGGCAGTGGATCTGGTCTGTCCATGACGACAACGCAAGTGGTGTTATGCACGCGCACGTCATCCTCAATGCGGTGAACGCGAACAGCGGATTGAAGGTTCAAATTACGCCCGAGGACAGCGATTCCATGGCGCGCGTCGCACAAGAGATTGCCGGTGAACATGGCATGGGGATGTTGCCGGACCTGTCTGAACGCCGCAAGGCAATACGTGAAGGACGAAGGAAACCAACGGCTCAGTCAGTTCGCATGAGTGAGGCTGAGCGCTCACTTAGGCGCCGTGGAGGCCGAAGTTGGGTTGCGGAAATCAGAGACGCCATAGATAGGTCAATCGCAAACAGCTCCAACTGGGATGAGTTCGTAGAGAGGTTCGAGGCCGATGGCTTTACGGTCGAATGGAGCCGCAGGGGTATCGGCTATAGGCACCCCGATAGCGGCGGGCACGACAAGAAGGT
Organism: uncultured Collinsella sp.; assembly: GCA_902489295.1. Taxonomy (GTDB): domain Bacteria; phylum Actinomycetota; class Coriobacteriia; order Coriobacteriales; family Coriobacteriaceae; genus Collinsella. Next base: position 1,513 of record CABTZM010000171.1, on the reverse strand, counting down.
ACTTGCGTCTTCACTCGGTTTAAATTACGACGAGTTCGGCATTCGTGCCCGGCTGGGAATACCCGTCGATGTTGTAGCCGGGGATATCGAATCGAGAATCTCCAGTCGCAAACTGAGCGAGGCGAAAACAAAGAGCATTGGCTACACTCCGCAGAATAAAGGTTTTGACAATGCTCTTAAGTGGAGGATTGCATCTAAATCGAAGCGTGCCGGCATCGGCGCAATTAGTGCCGGAGTCAAAGCCCTGTCCGTTATTTCCGCAAATGGGTTCAGCTCCGTCACGGAGGTCGAGGATGCCTTCAGATCTCAGATGCTCAAGGTCGAGGCTATGGAGCACGAGGTCCATGAGATCGAGTCATCGATATCTATTGCAGAGGAGGTTCTTGAGCGCTCTGAAAAGATCTCGTCTGCCAGGGCGAGACTTGCCGAGCTGGAGTCGTCCTTATCTTTTACGCCGGCAGACAGGAAAGAGAGAAACGCTCTTTTATCCCAAATTGATACCGATACCGCTTTCTGCAGCGCGGCATTATCAAAGATATCTGCCAGCGCGTCAAGGGCTGAACGCTATGCCGTTGAAGCGAGTTTGATCCTAGATGGGCTGAGAAATAGGCTGGGTGAGCTCTCCGTGTCGCTCGATGGGGCGCGAGCTGACGCCGAGTCGCTAAATGAGTCTCTCGTGGCAATCGAGGGTTTTATCGGAGCTAGGACCGTGAGGGACCTAAGGGGAGTCCCCTCTGTCGGTGAGTTTCTTACAAGGTCAAACAGCCGGAGACTCAACGTGCCGACTTCAATTCAGACAAGAGACTCGATTGCGGTCGCGGCAGCATTGGAGTCAGCCGCCTCATGGCGCATTCTTCAGGAGGGCTTTGATCGTATCGAGAACATCGAGAGGGCAGCGAAAGCGCAAGTGACCTCCGTTTACGTCCGTCCCGAAGCCAGAACGGTTTCCGAGAGAAAGAACACGGTTTAAAGATGAACACTTCTTCATTGAGGATTTACTACGAGACGGGATGTATCGACGAGGTGCATATGCCAGATCCGTCTTTTGAGTCAGGCGTCTCACTCCAGCGCGAGTATCTCGATATTTCCAACCCCGACAACGGCATATTCCTCGATAGGAGTTATAAGATGCCCGGGGGCGATAATGACGAGTATCGCGAGCTGTGCGACAGGATGCTTGTCGTGAGCTCGGACGACCTGGCGAGGGCCCTTCTCGTCGAGTCCCATGGTCTTGCCCTCCTCACGCGCGACCCTCTGTCTGATTTCGATTGCGGTCTATCTATCACGTTGCCAGATCGCCTGGGCTTCAACGACGACGCCTGCCTGATGAACGAGGATTGGTATTTCGGAAACATTCAGAAGCTCATCGAAAAGGTTCTTGCAATGGGACCCGCCGCGCATGCCGCGCTCGTCAACGGATTGGCGGCCGGCGTGGAAGGGCTTACCGTCGAGGAGGGCTGGAGCGATGGCACCCGATGAGATTGCCCTCAGGGACTATCAGCGGGAGTGCGTG
>CABTZM010000170.1 GCA_902489295.1 uncultured Collinsella sp. | reverse complement strand
GGCGCAGGCAGGTAAGATTGAAGGGCCTGACGCCGGAGGAGTTCCGGAACCGGGCCCTTGCGGCGTAGTCGCTATTTATTCAGTCCAAGTTTCGGGGCGCAGTTCACTGTCCCCTTTGTGGTGGTTTTGGTTTGGTGCGTTAGGCGAGCAGGTCGACTACGTTGAAGCCGGCGTTGCTCTTGGCGATGACTTCGCGACCGCCAAAGACGCAGGTGGGCGACTCGGCCGCGATGCGCGTTACGTCGGCGCCGAGCGAGCGCAGCTCAGCGGGCGTGGCGCCGAGCATCTGGGCGCGACGCTCCTCGCGGGCGTGCGGATCGAGCCCCGCCAGGTAGGTCGTGTTGCGGCGCTTGGTGAGCGCGTACGGCTTCACCGGCGCGTCCATGCCGCTCACGCAGCTCACGATAAAGCCCTCAAAGGCGGCCTCGTCGGGCTCAAAGCTGCCGAGCCACTCACCGGCGCGCTCCACGCGCTCAATTGAAGGGTCGATCGCCGGATCGCGGTAGGTGTAGAACGCCGTCTGGCGCTCGCCGGCCGCGCGGAATCCGCAACCGTACGCGCCGCCCTTCACACGGATTTCGTTCCACAGATAGTCGTAGGAGAGCGCGTTGGCAGCCACTGCCCAGGCGCCCGTCACGTCAATGCCCATGCGACGCTGGTCGCACGCGCTTGCCGCAAAGCAAATGTCGCTGGGGATGACGAAGGCCTCGTGGCGGTCGCACGGCGTCGGCACCACGAGCGCGCCGCGGCCAGCGCCGGCGCCGTCGCCCGCACCAAGCCCCAGGTCGCCAGCGGCATCCCAGTACGCGTCGAAGTCCTCGTCGCTGCCAGTAAAGCTCGCCAGGCAGCCGTCGGCCACAAAGATGCGGCCCGCCAGCTCGGCAAGCTTGGCGCGCAACCCATCCAAGCGCTCGTCAAAGTGCTCGAGCAGATCGCGCAGGAACAGGTAAAAATCCACGCCCGAAAGCTGCTCGCGCACCACGGCCGAAGGCGAGCTGTAGCTCATCGCGCGACCCAGCGCCGCCGAGTGGCCGTTGTTGATAAAGCCCTGCTCGAGCCCAATGCGAATCTGCGTGAGCACGTCGCGCACGCGGTCGGCGTCGGCGTCTGCCAACAGCGTGCTCGACCACACCTCGCGCGGCAGGCTCGCCAGCGCATCGATCTTCTCGGACAGGGCGCCGGCGCTCACCAGCAGGTAGGGGCGCACACCGTCCACGTCGGGCTGCGTCATGACCTCGGTCGTAAAGCTCAAAAAGCCCAGCTTACCGGCGAGCAAGTTGTCGAGCTCCTCGGCCGAGTGCTCGCGCGTGGGCAGCTGCTTAAGCAGGCGGCAGAGCAGTGTTACGTAGGGCAGGTCCTCAAACGCGACGCAGCTCAGGTCGAAGTACTGCATGGCGTAGGCCAGGCGGTTGGTGGGAATGCCGTGACGCAGGCAGGGGATGGGCGCGGTCGTGTCCACGACGAGCGGCGGCTCGGGGCGTGCCTCGCCAATGTCGGACACGCGCAGGCGCGGCAGCGTTGCCTTGGCCTCGGGCGTGTCCTCGGCCTCCTGCGCGGCACGCAGCGCGGCCGTGCGCTCGACCACATCGGCCAGCTCGGCGTCGGTCATGGCGTCGCGCTTGGCGGCAAGCTCCGCAGCCTCGGCGCTCTCCGCGCCCTCGGCGGCGTCCGCCGGCACCAGCTCGACCAGCGCCATGTGATCGTTCTCCAGCACCAGCTCGCGCAACAGATCCTCAAAGTAGCTGCCGTCCAGCTCGCCGCGCAGCTCCTCGTACACCGGGCCGTACTTGAGCGCCAGCGTCGCGGCGTCGTCATCGTAGAGCCACGTGCTCAGCGCGTCGCACGCAATGGCCACGCCGTCGGCGATGCCATAGTCGCGCTGGCGCAGGTCGTACTCGTTGCTGCTGATGATGGCCTCCAGGCGCTCGCGCGGAACGCCGTGCTCGCACAGGTCGCGACAGGCGTCCTGGAACACGCGGCGCAGCTCGCGCGCCACGCCGGGCTGCGCGTTCTGCAGCATGATGAGCTCGTAGGGCTGCAGACTCTCGGCCGCGGTGTAGCTCACCACGTTGCCGCCCAGGCCTGCGGACAGGATAGCCTTCTTAACCGGCGCCTCGTTGGACCCCAGCAGTGCCTCGAACAGGATATCCGCCGCGATCGTGCGCTTGCGGTCGAGCGCGTTACCCAGCACCAGGCCCATGCCCACCATGGCATTCTCGGGCGTGGTGGCCATCTCGACGCGCTTATACTCGCAGGTCACGGGCGCCTGCACGTCCAGCGGATTGGGCGCCAGCGCGGACGGATCCTCGCCGGCGGCAGCGGCGGCGTCCATGCGGCGGCTCGCGGCGCTCGACTGCGACAGATAGCGCTCGTCCAAAAATGCCAGCGCACGGTCCACGTCCAAGTCACCGTAGAGCGTTATATAAGAGTTGGAAGGATTGTAGTGACGGGCGTGCGTGTCCAGGAACTGCTCGTAGGTGAGCGCGGGAATCGCGCGCGGGTCGCCACCGCTCTCGTGTGCATAGGCGGTATCGGGATAGAGCGCGGCGTTGACGGCGTCGTCCAGCACGCTCATGGGATCGGATAGCGCACCCTTCATCTCGTTGAACACCACGCCGTTGTAGCGCAGCGTGCCCGCGCGCAAGTCCTCGGGGCGGGCCTCGCCGGCGTCGCCCTCGCAGCCCTCGCCCTCCGGCAGGTCCAGCTCGTAGTGCCAGCCCTCCTGCTCAAAAATGGTTGGCTTGGTGTAGATGGCCGGGTTGAATACCGCGTCCAGGTACACGTCCATCAGGTTGTACAGGTCCTGCTCGTTGGTGGTGGCAACCGGGTAGATGGTCTTATCGGGGTAGGTCATGGCGTTGAGGAACGTCTGCATGGAGCTCTTGATCAGGTCGACGAACGGCTCCTTGACGGGAAACTTGGCAGACCCGCACAGCACCGAGTGCTCAAGAATATGGAACACGCCGGTGGAATCGGCCGGCGGCGTCTTAAAGCCAATAGCAAAGGCCTTGTTCTCGTCGTCGCACGCCAGGTACAGCAGGCGGGCGCCCGAGGCGGTGTGGCGCAGCACGTAGGCGTCCGCGTCGAGCTCGGGCACGGCCTCGCAGCGCTTGACGACAAAGCCGTGGCAGGTGGTACCGGGAACCAGCAGCGCGGCAGCGGCGGCGCGCGGATTGGTTGAGGTAGTGGACATACGCAGTCTCCTTTGACGCCCCAACGGGGGCGAATCGAGTCGAATCCCCGTGAGTATACCCATAAGGAGCGCCGGGCCCGCGACGAACTGGCGATGATATGGGTGGACTGGCCTGGCTAGGTTGATAATGCATGCCGCGGGTAGCCGCTGCACCCCGCTAAAGTGAAATAACTTCCCGTTTACCGAATCATTTAGGAAATATATGGACCCCTAAAAAGTTCTAATACAATACAAGTCATCTATCTATAAGCTGCTGATTCCTTGCAAAGGTATGGTTGATATGGTTGAAGCAAACAGTATTGTGCCCCTGTACAAGCAAATCGTTCGCGCGCTTTCTGATCAGATTGCCAACGGCACGTACCGACCGGGAGACAAACTCCCGACCGAGACGGAGCTCATCGAACAATTCGGCGTCAGTCGAATCACCGTTCGTTCCGCGATTAAAGAAATGGAAGATGCCGGACTCGTAGAGCGAGCCCGCGGCAAGGGCACGTTCGTGTCGTCGCCCACGCAGATGTATGCCGCAGACGACCGCGAGAGCTTTACCCACTCCTGCCAGCTCGCGGGAAAACAGGCCTCGACCAGAGTGCTCGAAATGGGCTGGGACTTCCCAAGCCTGCGAGATGCAAAGTTTCTGGGCGTCGACGATGCCCAGAAGGTGCTGCGTAGTCGCCGCCTGCGTCTTGTGGACGACAAGCCCACGATGCTCGAAACCAACAGCTATTCCGATGCGCTTTCCTTTTTGGAGCATGAGCCCCTGGACGATTCGCTCATGGCGGTGCTCGATCGCCATGGGATCAAAATGGGTCCCAACACGCGTACGCTCGAGGTTTGCTATGCGAGTGAGATCGAGGCGGCATACCTTAACGTGGAGCTGGACTCATCTTTGCTCCTGTTTGTCGACAGGTGCTATGCGCCAAGCGGCGAGCCGCTCTTTATCTCCCGCCAGGTGTACTGCACCGAGCGACTGAAGTTCTATCTGTAAGTAAGGACGGCCGTTCTGTAAAAGGAGCGGCCGTTTTACCGACCAATTGTTACCGTTCGC
>CABTZM010000169.1 GCA_902489295.1 uncultured Collinsella sp. | reverse complement strand
TCGCGCGCCGTGGCGACGTTCGCCTTGTTGCCGTGGACCCCGCGCGCGAGCAGCGCCTCCCGCCTCTCGACCAGCCTCCGCACGCCCTTGGCGGCATGCCTCCGGGCGCCCCGGTCCGGGGCCTGGCCCTTGGCGGGGTCCTTCGGCCGCCCCGAGCACGTCAGGTAGTGCCACGCGGCCTCGACCAGCGCCTTCCTCAGGTGCTTGTTGCCGGCCTTGGTGATCGCGCCCCTGCGGTCGCTCTCCCCGCTGGAGTGCTCGGAGGGCGTCAGGCCGACCCACGCGGCGAACGAGCGGGCGTTCCTGAACCTCGAGAACTCGCCGGCCTCGAACACGAGGTCGGCGGCGGAAGCGGTGTCGACGCCCTTGAGGCAGCGCAGGGAGTCGACCCTCTTCCGCCACCTGGGCTTGCGGGCCTCGGCCTCGACGAGCCCCTCGAGCCTCGCCTTCTCCTCCGCCGCCCGCCTGACCGCGTCGACGTAGTAGGCGAGCACCTCCTCGTCGGCCCCCTCCGCGAACCTAATCGACTCGATCCAGGACCAGTGCGCCCGGGTCCAGTTGCCCTTCCTGCGGCCGGTGGGCGTCCTCTCGTCGAAGACGAGCCCGTGCCTTAGCAGGAACTTGGAGAGCCGCTGCTTCGAGCGCGAGAGGTCGTCCCTCGCGTCCTCGAGCGCCCTGGTCAGGTCGCGGGCGGCCTCGCACTCGTCGTCGGGGACCCACACCTCGACCACGTTGCCGACCGACAGCATGCGGGCGAGGAACTCGGCGTCGTTGCGGTCGTTCTTCCTGCGCCTGTCCGCGCTGGGCTTGATCATCTTCGAGACGGCGCCGACCACGCAGTCGACACCCAGGCCGGAGAGCCTCTTCTGCAGGTCGAAGCCCGTGACCCCGGACTCGTACACGCACCTGGCCCCGGGGTCCACGGAGCGGACCCACTCCGCGACGGCGCCGGCGTCGTAGCCGAAGGTCGCGGCGCGCACCTCCCCGGTCATGACGTCGAGGGAGACGGCCTTTATCGAGCGGGCGTGGACGTCGAGTCCGACGAAGGTGGTAGTATCGAGCATGGGAGCCCCTTCCATGAATGCGGCGTGGCCGCCGCGGCTGAATTAGACACTCACCATTGTCGGCCTAATCCGCGGTCCTTCATGCAGCAGGGGCTCTCAATGCTTTTATGTCCTGCTCATATCGTCTCTGCCGGCAGTTTAGGAACGTCCCTAACTACCGGCTCGGGAACGACAAAGCGCTAGTTCACCTCGACAGGCTTGGCGCCGGGATAGCGCTCCTCAAAGTCTAGGCGGTACTTATTGTCATTGGTGCCCGCCACGTTGTCGCGCGACAGCGGCGCCACGATCTCATTCTTGTGGTCCGCAGGCTTGGCGTATTTCAGGCTGATCTCCCAGGCATCACAGATTGCGTCAATGCGGTGATCCAGGTCGTCGTACAGGGCGATGATGTCCTTCCAGGGGCTGTAGTTCTTGGAGCTCGTCGGGACGTCCAGGTCCTCGACGATGTCGTAATACTGCTCGATGGTGTCCTCCGTGCGCTCGGCGACGTCGGCGAGATTTTGACGGGTGGTTCGATCCTCTTCCAGATAGTTGCCGTTGAAGTTCTGCGCGCAGCCACGGACCTGGCTGTCGAGATCTTCGAGCAGGTCGTAGTATTCGCTCAGTCGGCGGTAGAGGTTCTGCTCAGAGAGCGTTGCTTCGCCGCCATCCTCGTCGTCATCGTCATCATCGTCGTACAGGCTGTTGGGATCGCCGAGAGGCTTTAGGTCATCGTCGTCGACATCGTGGTGCAGCTTGGTAACCTCGGCGGTCGTCTGCGTACCGGCGTTGTCGAAAGGCTTGATCACAAAGAAAATGACCAGGGCGATGATGATCGCCACCAGCACAACGATAACGGCGATAAGCGGCCCGGCGCCGCTCTTTTTGGGAGCGGGGGTCTGTGGCGAAGCGGGCACGTATGCGGGAACCGGCTGCTGTTGGGGCGAGCCGCTCGCGACGGGTATGCGCTGCGTGGTCTCGACGGCCTCGGTCCTTGCGGCGGGGTCGGGGCTATAGGCGAGGGAGTCGTCCGCCTTGGCTTGCGGCGTATCAAGGGAGCCGGTCTGCTCAAAAGCGGGTTGGCTATCGCTCGCGGCTGTTTGCTCAACGGGTGCACCGCACGAGGTGCAGAACTTGGCATCATCTGCAAGAAGCTTGCCGCACGAGGCGCAATACCGAGACATTGCCACTCCTTTCGCCACATTTCAATGCAATACGACGATTATACCCAGCACCCCAAAAAGCCGGCAGTTGAGGACGTTCCTTTTCGGCCGGCAGTTTAGGAACGTCCCTAACTGCCGCCTGAGTAGCCATTGGCTAGGTGGGATTTGGGACGTGCCGAGCACTGGGGTATCATGGCTTGGTTGATATATCTGCATTTACGCGCCTTGTAGGAAGGGGCTGCGCCCATGGCTTTTGAGCCCGCTCAACATAGCTTTATCACGCTCGAGGGCGTCGATGGCGCTGGTAAATCTACGCAGGCGCGCCTGCTTGCCCGTGCGCTCGAGCTCGCTGGCCACCAGGTTGTGAGCCTGCGCGAACCGGGTGGTACTGCCATCAGCGAAAAGATCCGTGCTCTGCTGCTCGACCCCGCCAATACAGCGATGGGCGACACCTGCGAGTTGCTGCTCTACGAGGCGGCGCGCGCCCAGTTGGTGCACGAGGTCATAGCCCCCGCCCTTGCGGCCGGCAAGGTGGTCCTGTGCGATCGCTTCTACGATTCCACGACCTGCTACCAGGCGTTTGCCGATGGCCTCGATCGCCAGATAGTGCGCGACGCCAACAACCTGGCCGTCGCGGGTACGCACCCGGCGCTCACACTCGTCTATCACATCACGCCCGAGCAGGCGGCGCTGCGCATGGCAGCCCGTGGTGCGGCAGATCGCATGGAGGCAAAAGGCATGGCATTCCAGGAGCGTGTCTACCAGGGCTTTTGCGCAATTGCTGCCGAGGAGCCAGACCGCGTAAAGCTCATCGACGCCACTACGACCGTCGAGGAAGTCTTCGAGAAGACGGTCGAGCAGGTTCGCGCGTACGGTCTCGACATTCCGCAGGAAGCCGTCGCCGCCGCGCTTGCCAAGGAGGCCGAGTAACATGGCCCCCGCTCAGGCAAGCCTGCTGGCCAAGCTCGACACCCAAGAGCGCGTGCGCGACTTTTTGACCAATGCCGTCGCTAGCGGTCGCGCATCGCACGCTTACCTGTTTTTGGGCGCGCCCGGCGCGGGCAAGCTCGACGCCGCGTGGGCGCTCGCCCAAGCCTTCCTGTGCGAGCAGGATGGCTGCGGCTCATGCGATAGCTGCGTGCGCGTCGCCCGCCATACGCACCCCGACGTGCACTATTACACGCCCGAGAGCGCCACGGGTTACCTCATTGCCCAGACCCGCAAGCTGCTCGATGACGTGCCACTGGCGCCCATCCGTGCCAAGGCCAAGGTCTACATCATCGACCGTGCCGAGCAACTGCGTGCCAACACCGCCAACGCACTACTCAAGACACTCGAGGAGCCGCCCGAGGGCGTTATGTTCATCTTGCTGGGCGCCTCGGCAGACGTGATGCTGCCCACCATCGTGAGCCGCTGCCAGTGCGTGCCGTTTCGGCTGGTGTCGCCCGCCGTCGCCGCGCAGGCCGTGAGCCGCGCCACCGGTCAGGACCCTGCGCGTTGCCGCATGGCGGTCGCCGTGGCGGGAAGCCCCACACGCGGCATCGAGTTTCTTAAGAGCGCCGAGCGCCAGGACGCCCGCCGTCAGATGGTCCGTGCCATCGACTCACTCATTGCCGCCGACGAGGCCGACGTGCTCAGTCGCGCCAAGTCGCTCATCGTCGCCGTCAAGGCGCCGCTTGCCGAGGTCAAGTCCACGCAGGAAAAGGTACTCGAGCAAAACGCCGACTACCTGTCGCGTGGAGCATTGAAGCAGCTTGAGGACCGCAACAAGCGCGAACTCAACGCGCGCGAGCGTTCGGGTATCATGGAAGCGCTGGCGAGCGCGCGGACGCTCATGCGCGACGTGCTGCTGACACTTCAGGACGAGGCAGCCGACGTGGTGAACGAGGATGTGCGCGACACGATCGGTCGGCTTGCCGCCGCGACCAATGTTGCGGGTGCCACCCAGGCGCTCGAGGCGGTCGCGACCGCCGAGCGCAACATCGCCAGAAACGTTACTCCCCAGCTGGCCATCGAGGTCATGCTGTTCGATATCAGG
>CABTZM010000168.1 GCA_902489295.1 uncultured Collinsella sp. | reverse complement strand
TCGAGGCTGACTCCATCCTCAACCTGCTCGACAACGAGTTCATCGTCATCGCCTGCGGTGGCGGCGGCATCCCCGTCGTCCGCGACTACGAGAACAAGGGCTGCTACAAGGGCGTTCCCGCCGTCATCGACAAGGACCTGGGCGGCGAGCTGCTGGCCGAGGACTGCGACGCCGACGTTCTGTTTCTGCTGACCGCCGTTGAGCATGTCGCCATCAACTTTGGCAAGCCCAACCAGGAGGAGCTCGAGGACCTCACCGCCGACGAGGCCGAGCGCCTAGCCGACGAGGGTCAGTTCGGCAAGGGTTCCATGGAGCCCAAGGTCCGCGCTGCCATCAAGTTCGCACGTTCCCGCAAGGGCCGCACCTGCATCATCGGCGCCCTGGACAAGGCCGCCGAGACCATGGCTGGCCTCTCCGGTACCCGCATCCACGAGTAGTCTCTACTCTGTTGCCTCTCTCGTGGGCGCCAGGCAAAGCGCCCACAAACTAGCCTCTCTTCATGAGCCCCGCAGTCCGCTCCGACTGCGGGGCTTTTGTTTCAACCCGGCACTTAGGGACGTTCCTTTCCTGCCGGCAGCCTAGGGCTGGTCATTGGGGACAGACTTAAATGCGTGGCACCGATCAACTGCGGAAAGCGCATCCCACAATGAGTGTCCAAAGCGGGGCACAGTTTCCCAGGTACTCATTTAAGTCTGTCCCCAATGAGTGCCCAATGACTAGTAGTAGGCCCACATGGCTTCGACTTCGTTGAGGACCTCTACGACGCCCCAGCGGCGGGCGCTGCGGCTGGCCGAGTTGGGGTCGTAGACGCCAATCTGGTTGGCGTCGTCGATGCCGTAGAGCACGATGTAGTGGCCTACGTTGGTAAACGTACCGGGGCGCACTGCGGCGATGACGGGCGCACCCGAGCGAAGTGCTTGGGTAATCGATTCGCGATCGTTATAGAGCTGTGTTCCGTTGAGCCCCAGCTGCCACGCACCGCCTGTCATAAACGACCACTCGGTGGCACCGGTGGGGGCGTAGTTGCCGGCTTCGGCCAGTGCGCATATATCGACCGGCGTCTTATCGGTGTGGCCGGTCTTAAAGATATAGACCATGGTGAGGCAAGTGGGACCGCAAGCGTTTTCGCGAATAGTGCCGCCGGCATAGGGCAGCTCCGACCATGCGGGGTCAATTTGGTAGATGTGGGGCATGGCGCCGGCCTGCCATTGCGAGCGTGGGGTCGAGAACGCAAAGGAGTAACCGGGCGCGACGGGAGCTTTAAGCAGCTTGTCTTCGGCAGTGGGCTCAAGACCGGCTGATCCGTGGGAGATACAGGATCCCAAAAACACAAAGACGAGGCAGGCGGCGATGGAGCAAAGCGTAAGGCGTAGGCGGCGGGCCGGAAGCGCGTGGCTTGTGGCGTGCGACGCAGGGTGAGGGGCGGAATTGCCGCGATCGCGTTGAGGTCGCGAAAAGGAGCGCTTGACGTAGTAGTCGGTCTTACGGCGATCGTAGCGACGTGGCTGCGATGTGTCGGTCTGGCGTTGGCGTGTGCTCGTACTCACGCGGTCTGACTGCTGCACGGTACGGCTTTGTTGCCGCGAAGAAGCCCCGGGCTGCTCTTGGGGGCGCTGCGGGTTGTCGTTGTCGGAGGTGCTTCTGGGCGTTGGTGTGGTGCGGCCGGCAAGGCGCACGCTTTGTGGCCGTTGGTCGCCGTCATTGTATCCGTATGCCATTCGAATCACCTTGCCTCATGTGTAACTTGTCTATCCTACATAAAAAGATGCACGACACATGGGCATGTGCGCCAAAAGCCTGACAAATGGTATGAACGTTGCCGCGCCGCGCGCCAAGCGCCACGGCAACAGGTATTCAAAAGCAGACAAGATGAAAGCGTCCAAGACGAATGACGTCTCCCGCCGTTCGTCCCAAAAATGGCGCCGCTCGTTTTGCAGTTCTGCCTTCGGTCGAGCTACAAGCGGCGCTGCTGTGCCAAGGCCGTATCTTAAAGCCACGAAATAAAAGCGCGCGGCAAAACAGACCGCGCAAGGGGTGACGTCAAGGGGCGTCAAAAAGGAAAGGAGGGGAACAATGGCGGACAAGAACGCAGAAGTTGCAGTCGAGGATAACGGCGGCATGAAGAAAACGCTTTCGCTCTGGAACTTCTTCACCATCGGCTTTGGTGCCATCATCGGTACCGGTTGGGTTCTGCAGGTCGGCGACTGGATGGTCGTGGGCGGCGGTCCCGTTCCCGCTATGATCGCATTCCTCTTGGGTGCAATCTTCCTCGTGCCCGTCGGAGCTGTTTTCGGTGAGCTCACGGCTGCTATCCCCATCTCAGGCGGCATCGTCGAGTATGTCGATCGTAGCTTTGGCCGTACGCTGAGCTACATCACCGGATGGCTTTTGGCCCTGGGCAACGGCATCCTGTGCCCGTGGGAGGCCATCGCCATTTCGACCCTCGTGTCCGAGATGTTCGGCAGCCTGCCCGGCCTTGAGTGGCTGCGCGCCATCAAGCTCTACACCATCCTGGGGGCCGACGTTTACCTGTTCCCGACGCTGATCGCGCTCGGCTTTGCAGTCTACGTCATCTTCCTTAACTTCCGCGGTGCCAGCTCGGCTGCCAAGCTCCAGGCCTTCCTGACCAAGGCTCTGCTCTGCGGCATGCTGCTCGCCATGGGCGTCTCGCTGTTCACCGGCTCGCCGGACAACGCCATGCCCGTGTTCTCCCAGGTCACCGGCGCTGGCGGCGGCAAGGCCGCTACCGAGAGCACCAGCCTGTTTGCCGGCATCGTGTCGGTCCTGGTTCTGACCCCGTTCTTCTACGCCGGCTTCGACACCATTCCTCAGCAGGCTGAGGAAGCAGCCGAGGGCCTTAACTGGAACAAGTTCGGCAAGATCATCTCCCTGGCCCTGCTGGCCGCCGGCGGCTTCTACATGGTCTGCATTTACTCGTTCGGCACTATCCTTGACTGGCACGAGTTTGTTAAGAGCCCGGTTCCCGCGCTTGCCTGCCTCAAGGGCATCAACATGCTCCTGTACCTGGCCATGCTCGTCATCGCTACGCTTGGACCCATGGGTCCGATGAACTCCTTCTACGGCGCCACGAGCCGCATCATGCTCGCCATGGGCCGCAAGGGCCAGCTGCCCGAGCAGTTCGCCGAGGTCGACCCCAAGTCCGGCGCTCCCAAGCTCGCCTGCGTCGTTCTGGGCGCCATCACCGTCGTCGGTCCGTTCCTGGGCAAGAACATGCTCATCCCTCTGACCAACGTGTCGGCTCTCGCCTTCATCTTCTCCTGCGGCATGGTCGCCCTCGCTTGCCTGCGCATGCGCTTCACCGAGCCCGACCTGCCTCGTCCCTACGAGGTGCCCGGCGGCAAGTTTGGCATCGGCCTCGCTATCGCTGCCTGCGCCATCATCATCGGCCTGCTCGTGATTCCGTTCTCTCCCGCCTCCCTCAACATGGTGGAGTGGAGCATCGTGATCGGCTGGCTGGCCGTCGGCCTGGCTCTCATGGCCTTCACCAATTCCCGCAAAAAGTAACGCCGAGCCGGGGCGGATCAGGTGCGCGGGACCCTCTCTTCCGCGCACCGAACCCGGCACCACTTGGGTAGCTTTGTGAGGCCTTAACCCAACGCGGCCTCGCCCACTATATGGATCCATAAGGAGGAACCATGTCCACTAAGTATGCAATCGTTGGCGGCAAGCTCATCGACGGTACCGGTGCCGAGCCGGTCGAGAACTCCCTCGTTCTCGTCGACGACAACGGCAAGATCGAGTACGCCGGCGCCATGCAGGACCTTCCCGAGGGCGTTGAGGTCATCGACGCCGCCGGCAAGACCGTCCTTCCCGGCCTGATCGACACCCACCTGCACTTCTCGGGCAACTTGACCGACGATGACACCGACTGGGTCATGCAGCCGCTCCTCGAGAAGCAGGCCGTCGCCGTCAAGCAGGCCTACGACTGCCTCACCCACGGCCTCACCACCGTCTGCGAGATCGGCCGCTTTGGTATCCAGATCCGTGACTGCATCGACAAGGGCGTCTTCAAGGGCCCGCGCGTTCTGGCCACCGGCCTTGGCTTCTGCCGCGTTGCCGGCCACGGCGACTCCCACCACTGCAGCCAGGAGCTCAACAAGGAATCGCACCCCTGGGGCGATCAGGTCGACGGTCCTTGGGATCTGCGCAAGGCCGTCCGTCGCCGCCTGCGCGAGAACCCCGATGCCATCAAGATCTGGGCTACCGGTGGCGGCATCTGGCGCTGGGACTCCGGCCGCGACCAGCACTACTGCTCCGAGGAGAT
>CABTZM010000167.1 GCA_902489295.1 uncultured Collinsella sp. | reverse complement strand
TCGAGGCTCGTGCCTGTGTGCGCGCCGCCTATGAGTTTGAGGGCCCGGTTTACATGCGCTTCGGCCGCCTGGCAACACCGGTCATCAACGACTGCGAGGACTATGAGTTCAAGATTGGTCGCGGCGTGGTCGTGCGCGAGGGGTCCGATGTGACCATCATCGCTTGTGGCCTTATGGTCGCCGAGGCGCTTGAGGCTGCCGAGGCGCTCGCTGCCGATGGTATCGATGCCGAGGTCATCAACATGCACACGATTAAGCCGCTTGATGAGCGCCTGGTGGTTGCCAGCGCCAAGAAGACTGGTCGCGTGGTCACCGCCGAGGAGCATTCGATTATCGGTGGTCTTGGCGAGGCCGTGGCCTCGGTGCTCGCAGAGCAGCATCCGGTGCCGATGCGACGCGTCGGCGTGCGCGATGTGTATGGCGAGTCCGGCCCTGCGGTCGATTTGCTGCACAAGTACGGTTTGGACGCCGACGGCATCGAAGCTGCGGTCAGGTCCGTGTTGTAAGGAAGGTTTCCATGGGATTTGTATCTGCCAACCAAGTGACAATCGGGTATACCGCCGCCTCGCGCGAGGACGCCCTACATTATTTGTCCGAGCAGGCCATCGAGCTCGGCTTTGCCGATGACGCATCTGCCGTAGAGGCCGCCTTCATTGCTCGCGAGAACGAGGCCGAGACCGGCCTTGTCGCCGGTTTTGCCGTTCCGCATGCCAAAAGCGACGCGATCCACACGCCGGGCGTTGCCGTGCTTAAACTGACCGAGCCCGTTGAATGGCCGAGCTTCGATGGGGTGCCCGTCGATGTTGCGCTCGCGCTGTACGTGCCCGCCGGCGAGGCCGGAACTACGCACCTGCGTCTGCTCTCCAAGGCTGCCGTGATGCTGATGGACGCCGGCTTCCGTGACAAGGTGCGCGCGAGCACCGATCCCGTTGAGATTGCGGAGCTCATCAATAGCGGACTCGAAGACTAGAACGGTCATCCCGTTCAATCAATTGATCCTTCTCCAAGGAAAAGGGCCGCGACGCCGTATGGGTGTCACGGCCCTATTTGCGTTTCCCCAGATAAAACCTGCCAAAATAAACCTGTCCCTTATTGGCAGGTCAGTTAACGCAGTGCAGGTTGAGCATATGCGAGCGAGCGGGCTCCGGGTGCGGTAAGGTGACGTGAAACAAGCGGGTGCTGACCTTTTGGTCGCGCCCGTGAAGTTGAACGTCAGATTGCCGTGCCCGGGGCCCGCGCAGCGCCGAGCAGTTACGCCGTTTGTAAAACGGCGTAACCTAAAGGTTCATGTTGCCGTGAATGTAGGGGGTGACCTCGGGGGAGATATGGTCGCAGCCCAGCTCGCGCAGCGCGGACTCGATAACGGCGGGCAGCGGGGTCTTGCCCTTGTCGTCGACGGCGGCACCGCCGAGGGTGGCAATCTTGGCAACATCTGCGGGTGCGGCCTCGATATGCATGCGGCCGCCGACCAAGCGCGCGCGTACCTGTGCCAGATCAAGATCGTGCAGGTAATCCTCGCAGGCGCGAATCAGGGAGACCTTCTCGCGCGTAAGCTTCTCGCCCGTGGGAACGCGCGTGGCAAGACAGGCTCCCGCCGGCAGGTTCCAAACGGGGTAGCCCCATGCACGCAGCAGCTCGCGCTCTTCGTCCTTGGTAAAGCCGACCTCCATAAGAGGGGAGCGTACGCCGAGCTCTTCTGCCGCACGCATGCCGGGGCGGTAGTCACCGCGATCGCTTGCATTGCTGCCATCGATGACAGTGGGAAAACCGAGCGACTTGGCGTGGTTGACGATGGCGGTAAAGCCGGCGTGCTTGCAGTGGTAGCAGCGATTGGCATCGTTGCAGGCTACTTGGGGGAGCTGCAGCTGATCCACCGAAAGATTGAGCACGGGGAGCTTAAAATGCGGTCCTTCATTGGCCTGTCCGTCAACGGACTGCTCAAACGAAGTCTGTTCGGGCGTGCCGATGAGCGGCGTGGTGAGGTGAACGAGGAGGGTATTGGTAGGCATGATGCGGGCGCATACGGCGGCCAAAAAGCTGCTGTCAACGCCGCCGGAAAACCCGATAGCCACGCGCCCGTATGCCAAAAGCAGCTGCTCGAGCGCCGATAGCTTGTCTTGAAGCTCCTCTGCGGGTGCCGCGGTGTCTAAAATCATGAAACGTTCCTTATCGTTGAGTACTCGATCGAAAACTATAATCCTAATGCGTTACTTGCCATAAGACTTCTATCTGTGTAACGAAAGTGCAATATGGTATATACGTTATATACAAGTTGCCAAATGCGGTAGAGTTGCAGCAACGCGACAGCGAGAGTCGATGGGGGATCGATATGATCAAGGCTGTTATTTTTGACATGGATGGAACGCTGGTCGATACCGAGCGTTTGGGGATTAGGGCCTGGAAGGCAGGCGCCGCTGAGCTGGGGCTCGCGATTGATGATGCGCTGATCCATCAGTTTATCGGTCGCACGCTGCCCGATGTCATGGACATCCTTGAGGCACATTGCGGCAGTAGGGAAACCGCTGAGGCGATCTATGCCTGCCACAAGGAGATTCGCGACGAGATGGTCAAGACCGATCTGGAGCTTAAGGCCGGCGCTGCCGAGTGCATAGACGAGCTGCTGGCTGCGGGCTATCACGTAGGCCTTGCGACGTCGTCGCGCCTCGTTACGGCCGAGCGCAACCTTAAGATGGTTGGCCTCTTTGACAAGTTTGAAACGGTGACCTGCGGCGAGGACGTCGTGCACGGCAAGCCCGACCCCGAGATGTATCTGCTTGCCTGCGAGCGCGCGGGCTTTGCTCCCGAGGAATGTGCCGTGGTCGAGGATTCGCGCAACGGCTGCGTCTCGGGCATTACGGCTGGCTGCCACGTCTTTGCTGTCCCCGATATCGTGCCGCTGCCGCAGGACGTCGTGGACGGCTGCGAGGCCGTGCTCGATACGTTGTTCGATCTGACGGCGGCGGTCAAGGCCGTGCTCTAGACAATTGCGGTGTTGAAACGAGCAATTACCCACGTTTGCGCTTAAGCAAAAGGGGCCCGGCAATGGTCGGGCCCCTTTTGCTTAAGCGGCGACTTGGCATACTTGCGCGCGTGCTATAGATACGCGCCCAGGTTGATGGCGGTGGCTTCGGCGTGGTTGCTTGCCTGGGTGCTGGCGCGTTCCAGCAGGAACGGCCGCACGAGTTCTTGGCGGTTGATGTCCTCGATGGCTGTGACCGCGGTGACGGTGCGCGCTGCAGAGCCGATGCGGACGTGCTTGGTCTTTGCCGGCGCCTTGTTCTCGATTTGCTCCATGAGCAATTGAACACCCTTGCGGCCAATTTCGTAGCCCGGCGGCGCCACGGTGGTAAGGGGGACCGACCCGCTCCAGGCAAGTGGATTGCCGTCGCAGCCGGCCACGCGGACCTGCTCGGGGACGGAGATGCCTTTGTCTATCAGCGCCGAGATAACGCCCGACGCCAGTACGTCGGTCAGGCCGATGACAAAATCGGGGCGCTCGTCGCCGGAGCGCTCGGCAATCTGGGCGCCGATGCTGTAGCCGTCGGCTGCGGTATTCCATTCGCCGGCGTCGATGACTTCGATCTTGATATCGGGGTGCAGGGCAAGGGCCTTGTGAATGCCAAGCACGCGTAGGGTGAGCTGCATAAATGCTGCTCTGCCCACGACGGTGATATGGCGCGCGCCACGGGCAACGGCGAGTTCGGCGATGATGCGACCTTGGGCTTCGTTATCGGCAGCCACGTAGTGGCCGGGCTCGGAACAGTGGATGTCCAGATGGACGATCGGCACGGGCATTTTAGTCATGGCCGGGTGCCAGTCGGGGGATGCCATGGGCTGAACCATGACGCCGGACATCTGCGTGCCCATAAAGTAGCGCAGGTAATGGTCCTGGAGAATGCCGTCGTTATCGGCGTTGGCGATGAGCAGGTCGTAACCGTGCTTGCGGGCCTCGTTATGGGCGCCGCTGGCAATTTGGAGCGAGAAGCCGTGATCGAGACGGGGGAGGACCAGGCCAAAGGACTTGGTGGTGCCGCCTGCGAGCTGACGGGCACTTTGGTTGGGCAGGTAGCCAAGGCGATTGATGGTCTCGTTGATGAGCTTGAGGGTCTCGGGGCGCAGCTTTTCGGGATGGTTGAGCGCGTTGGAAACCGTGCCCAACGAAACCCCGGCCTCGCGCGCGACGTCGCTGATTTTTACCTTTGCCATAGCGGCCCCTTTGATGCGTTTCAAGTACAAGCCAGATTGTAGCATCCCAAACCTACCAAAAAGGGACAGGTTTATTTTGGCAGGTTT